>CAYXGR010000152.1:2450-7342 GCA_964464525.1 uncultured Planctomycetaceae bacterium | reverse complement strand
GCTTCCCAAGGACGATGAACCGCCCCCGCCGGAGGGCTATCTGGCCGCACTAGCAAGGGATAAAGATGAGCCTCCGACGGCAGCTTCTGATTGAGTCCCGGGCCACCGGAGTTTTTGGAGGCGATCCAAGCCCGTTAAACGGGCTAATAAAAGATGGACGCGGATACTTGATACCGGCCCCAGAGGGACCGGCCTGAAGCCCGCTTCGCGGGAAAACCCCGTAAACGGGGCTCCTAAATCGCATAGCGCGATTCCCCACCCTCTCAATGTAGAAAGGATGGGGCACCCATGCACCCATGCTTGCCACCCGGCCACAATCCAGGGATCGGCATGCTTACCCGACCCCAAAGGCCGGGTCGTGTAAGCATGGCACCCGAGCAGTTATTTTCTCGTGGATTGCTTTATGAATCAAAACGACGACACATCACCGGATCGCTACTCCCGTCAGATTCTCTACGAACGCATCGGACCCGCGGGCCAGGAGAAACTCCGCGCCGCCCGCGTCACGTTGATCGGCTGCGGCGCCCTCGGAACCGTGTTGGCCAACACCCTGGTTCGCGCGGGGGTGGGTTTTCTGCGGATCGTCGATCGCGACTATGTCGAGCTGAACAACCTCCAGCGACAGGTGCTCTTCGACGAGAAGGACGTGGCCGAGGGGCTGCCCAAGGCCGTGGCCGCCGCCAACCGGCTGGGCGAGATCAATACGGATGTCACCGTCGAGCCTGTCGTGGCCGACGCGAACGGCCACAACATCGAAACCTTCATCGACGCGGCCCACCTGATCCTCGACGGCACGGACAACTTCGAAACCCGTTACCTCATCAACGACGTCGCGGTCAAGCACGCGATCCCCTGGATCTACGGCGCCTGCGTCGGGGCGGATGGCATGGTCATGCCGATCCTGCCCGGCGAAACCCCCTGCCTCCGCTGCGTCTTCGAAGAGCCTCCGCCGCCGGGCAGCGGCCCGACCTGCGACACCGCCGGCGTCCTCGGACCGATCGTCCAGATAGTCGCCAGTCTTCAGTCCGTGGAGGCCTTGAAGATCCTGACTCATCAGCGCGAGGCGTTGCATCGGAGGCTGATGCAGATTAACGCATGGACCGGTCAGTTCCAGGATTTTGACATGCAGCCGGCCTTCGACAAGGGCGACTGCTGCTGTTGCAAGGGGGGCGTGTTCGATTTTCTGTCGCGGCAGCGGGGTGATCACTCCATCACGCTCTGCGGCCGAAATGCGGTTCAAATTCGTCCCTCGTCCGATAGCAAGGTGGACCTGGAGACCGTCGCGTCGCGCGTCGGACCCGTGTCGAAGGCGGCACCGACGTTGAACCGATACCTACTGAGATTCGAGGTGGAGGCCTGCCAGATCACGTTGTTTCGGGATGGCCGGGCCATCATCAAGGGCACCTCCGAACCGGAGAAAGGCCGTGGCCTCTATGCGAAATACATCGGCACCTGATCCTGGGCCATCGCTCTATAGACACCGCTCGATTCGATGCCGCAGAGGCATCTGGCTGCGTTGCCTGGCGGTCGGGGCGGCCATGGGGTTGCTCGGCGGCTGCGTCGAGTTCGTCCACTGGGGCCACATCAGCGATCAAGAAGGCACCTGGGGCATCGGCGGCGTCGACATCGCCCAACATCAGCCGGACGGGAGCTGGAAGCGTATTGGTGGATCCGACGGCAAGGGACGCTGGGAAGTCTTCAAGTACAAGGTCAGCGGGGGCGGCCGAATTCGTCTTCGCAAACGGGGCTACCTCACGCGTATCTTTTCCGAAGGCGAGTTTCTGCAACAGCACATGATCCTGATGCAAGCAACCCAGGAGGGGGTGGAGGGAGATGCCGGATACGGGACCGACTCCGGCTTCCCAGGCTAGTGTTACGAGGCACATGATGGGATGGGTGTCATGGTCCGGCGCAGGTGGGCCTTGGGTGATCCGAAAGGCCCACGGCCTAACGACTGCGTCGTTAGACCGTGCCACCCATCCGAACAGGAAAACCAGCAACGAATGAATACGGAAGACTGGATGATGTGTGGGTTCCTCGCGGCGGCGGGGTTTGCGCTGCTTCACCTGCTGGCATCGGCAAGAGAGGCCGCCCTGGTGCAAGCCCAGGCGGCCGCCGACGCTCGCACCGAGGCCGAACGCATGCGGAGCAAACGTCTTGAACGACAGGAAGCAAACGTGATCGCGAAAAACAGCGACGTATGCCTGGTATAATTCATTCTGTCTCAATCTCTTCCACACACTGTTTATGTCATGCTGAATCGAGAATCCTTTCTCAGATCCTCACCCTGGGATAATATGTACGGCACGGCTCGATATTGTTGACATCACCGCCGGAACCGGCTAGATTCACATGGGTAGACCATTCAGTGACCACGGGGCCGTCCGGTTCCCGCATCAGGATAAGGGCCTGCCGATGTCCGACATACCGCAACGATTCGAGCATATTCGACGATCCGCACGTCTTGGGCGATTCCTCGCCGTCATCGGTATCGGTATCTTCCTGGTCGTCGGCTCCTACCTGTTCACCGACGATCTGGGTCCGTGGGCCTGGTTCAAGGACAAGGACCATCTGTTTGCCTTTGGCGTCCTCGCCGGTGTGTGCATCCTGATCGCCGCCTTCATCTTCCTCTGGATCCTGGTCAACCTGATCCTGAAAGTCGAGGGCAACCTGTTCAGAAGCTACGGCATCTTGCGCGATCTGCATGCCTCGATCGAAAAACAGAGTGAGTCGCTCGACTCGATCTCCCAGAATGTCCAACTCTCCGATGTCGTGCGTTCCGTCACCCATCGCTCGCGTGAGCGCAACGCCCTGCGGCTGGCCATCAACGAGGAGATCATCCGCGGCGACTGGGAGGCCGCCTATGCCCTGGTCGAGCTTCTCCAATCTCGCCACGGCTATCGCAACGAGGCGGCCCGGCTGCGCGAGGAGGTCGATCAGTCCCGAAACCGCGAGGGCCACGAGCAGCTTCAAAAGCGAATCGATCAAACCAAGGCATCGATGGAATCCCATGATTGGGACCGAGCCCGACTGCAGATGGATTGGCTCGTCGCGGATCAACCGACCAGCGCCGAGGTGGCCGTCTTGCCCAAGCTCTTCGATCGACTCCGTAACGAACACAAGCGCCGACTCCTCAAAGAGTGGGATCAGTCGGTCCAGCGGAACGAGGTGGATCGGGGCATCGCCATACTCAAGGAGCTGGACCAATACCTCACTCCCAACGAGGCCGCGGCCCTGCAGGAATCGGCCCGTGGCGTCTTCCGGGCCAAGCTGCACAACCTCCATGTCCAGTTCTCACTCGCGGTCACCGGCCAGGATTGGGGCGAGGCCTACGAGGCCGGTCAACAGATCATGCGGGAGTTCCCCAATTCCCGAATGGCCCAGGAGGTCAAGGAACGTATCCACCTCCTCGCCCAGCGTGCGTCCGAGACGCCGAACGAGACGCCGAACAAGCCGACGATAGTCGAACTGGCTCAGGATTGACGGCCAATCCCTCCGATATTACGTTCAGTTAAGGACGTTACACTTTGCCGCACGCCGATCCCCGGCGGCTCGCATGGAGGCTATGGATGATGCCGCAAGGATGCGCCTTCCCACTCCGCAACACGACTGAATCACAACCTGGAATATCCGACACGCGGCGCCTCTGGGTTCCGCTTCTGTTACTCATCGTGTTTCTCCCGATCGGGTGCGCGTCACCCGATGCGGCGTCGAGAAGGCAACACCGCGTAGCCCCGCATGTCGCCCAAATCGGCCCTGATTCAAATAACGACGGCTATCGATACCCCGCCACGCCACCGATCGTGAACAGTGAGGGCTTAGAAGCCTTTGCCAACCAATTCAAACGGGATGTGGTGGTGCTGGCCTTCTGGGCCTCCTGGTCGAAAACGAGCCGGGAAGATCTGACGCGTCTTGCCGAACTGCAACGAGAGATGCGAGATTCCGGTCTCCGGGTCGTCGCCTGCAACTTCGACCCGCCCGACCATTGGACCGCCCGCGCGCTGCCCATCCTGTTGGCCGCGAAGGCAAACTTTCCCTGCGTCGTTATCCCCCGCGATGCTCGACCGGGGATACGAGCCTGGCTGGATCCGGATTGGGGTTTCGATCTGCCCGCGCGCTTCATCCTCGACCGTCGGGGCAAGATCGTCGCGAGGTTCAGGGGCGACACGCCCATTGACGCGCTTATCGCCCGGGCCGAGGGAATGGTCCCCAATGGCCGCGTCCTCACCGCGAAGCTGAGAAGAACCACCGGCGATGCATCCTTGCAGGTCAAGCTCGTTAATATCGCTACGGGTGAGTGGGAATCGCTGCCCATGGTGAGGAGCAAGTCGGGGAGTGCCGACGAACTCGCCCTACAGATCGTTGACTATGTCGATGCCCGGTTGGATCGGGCAGAGAATCAGCGAATCGCCATTCTGCCCTTTCCGACCGACTCGAACCGACGCAAGGCCGGTCCCTACGGCCGAGAAATCGCGTCTCGGATGCGCGACGGCCTTCGCAAACGTGGATTCTTCGATCTCATCGGCCCGGTCACTGCGGAACGCATGATATCCCGCGTGGGCATCTCCGCAATGGCGATCGACTACGATCCGGCAGTCGCCAGAGGACGGCTGTCCGTCGATTTTCTAATCCTGGGCACCGTGAGTGGATTAACGGATACCATTTCGGACCCATCGACTCTCGCCGCGGATACACGGAGCGAGAATTGAGCAACATGTTCAGAGCCGCGACCGTGAGGAAGCAGTCAGCTCGCACCGACCCGGAACGATTTTAGAACACCTAGATCAGGACAGGCTGTCGATTGAATGACGCCTGCACGATCGCTGCAAGTCCACACCCACCGCTCCCTTACGGTCGCGGCTCTGATTGGGAGCGGCTCTGATTGGGAGCGG
>CAYXGR010000152.1:0-2350 GCA_964464525.1 uncultured Planctomycetaceae bacterium | reverse complement strand
GCGGCTCTGATTGGGAGCGGCTCTGATTGGGAGCGGATCTGATCAATTGGTGAGAAATGCGAATCAGCCGATCTCAATGAGCTCCACTTCAAAGACGAGCGTGGCATTCGGTGGAATCTTCGCACGGGGATTGCCGTTTGGCCCGTAACCCAGTTTGCCCGGGATCACCAGCCAGCGCTTGCCGCCGACCTTCATGGTGCTGATTCCCTCGTTGAAACCCGGTACAAAACCAGTCGCCCGATTGCGAAGCGGTGTATCCTGGCCGTCGTGAGACGAATAGAACTTCGAGCTGTCGGCGGCCAGCCAGCCAGTGCAGTGCACTTGAACCATGTTGCTGGCCCCGGGCGAGTTGCCGGTGCCCGCCACCGCGTCCACATACCACAGACCGCTGGCGCTGGATGTTCCCTTGGAAACATCGATGCCCTTGCTCTTGACAAAGGCGACCCCTTTCTCGCTCGCCGCCTTGTCGGCGGCGGCGCGTTGCTGGTCCGCCAATTTTTTGGCCTCGGCCATCTTCCTTGCTTCCTCGGGGCTCGAAGGCTTCCGCGGGAACTTCGCATCCAGGATCCGGTTCCACTCGGCGAGTTGGGCGGCGTTGCGATCAAAGAGCGGCTTCGGATCCCCCTCGATCTCGATCGTTCTCATCACATCGTCCTTGGCGATCAGGTTGACCACCTGCTGACCGCTGACGACCTTTCCAAATATGGTGTGCCGGTCGTTCAGGTGTGGCGTAGCCACGTGGGTGATGAAGAACTGGCTGCCGTTGGTGCCGGGGCCGGAGTTGGCCATGGAGAGAATACCCGGCCCCGTATGGCGAAGCGTCGGGCTGAATTCGTCCTTAAACTGATACCCCGGACCACTGCGGCCTGTGCCCGTCGGATCGCCACCCTGAATCATGAAATTGGCAATCACCCGATGAAACTTCAATCCGTCGTAGAATCCGCGTTGTGCCAGGTTCACAAAGTTCATCACCGTCAGGGGCGCTTCGTCGGGATGAAGCGCGATACGAATGTCGCCTTTGTCCGTCTTGATCGTGGCGTGAAGCGCGCCTTTGGCCTGAGCAGCTTCGGCCTCCTTTTTCGCCGCCTCTTCCGATTTCCTGTTCGCGGCGATCACATCCTTCATCTCGTCGGGGTTCATGCGTTCCACCTTCCGTATGATGACCGGCTCGACCGGCGCGGCGGGATTATTCTGGTCGGCGCGCGGGTCCTTCTTGACCGGTGTATTGCGTATCTTCTCCACTACTTCGATGCCGTCTATCACCTTTCCGAATACGCAGTAGCCCCATCCCTGCGCGCTCGCGATCCGATAATCCAAGGCCGGATTGTTCTTCACATTGATAAAAAACTGACTCGTCGCTGAATGAGGATCGCCCGTCCGCGCCATCGCGATGCTGCCGTAGGTGTTCTTCAGGCCGTTGTTCGCCTCGTTGCGGACCGGCGCCTTCACCGGTTTTTTACGGTAATCAGGCAACATACCGCCGCCCTGGATCATGAAATCCTTGATTACGCGGTGAAACATCGTTCCCTCGTAGAACTTGTCATCCACATACGAAAGGAAGTTCCGCGCCGTCGCCGGCGCCTTCTCCTGGTTCAACTCCAGAACGAAGGCTCCCAGTGTGGTCGTCACCTTCACATAAACGCGATCTGGAATCTTCGGCTTCGTATTCGCCTTGCCCTTGTCCTGACCCAATGCCGCGCTCGATGTCAGGCCGCCGGACAGCATGACGCCCGCACACAATAAACCCATGAGACGTTTCATCGATCTTCCTCGAAATAAGTGGATGGTTGAACTAACTGCCATTCCGATTTCCAGTCCCCTACCGCGAATCCCGGACCCTACAGCCATCCATCTTCGCTGTCAATTTAGAGGGGATTCGGCATTTCCGCGGGGGTCCATGACAAGATCTGCGGGTATTTTTTGGAGCATTGCCAGCCACCCGTTTCCAGTTTCTTCCCCCTATCAGGAAGCCCGTTGAAACGGGCTGAATGGATAGGGTATGCGTTTCACCGGCCCCAAGGGGCCGGCCTGAAGCCCGCTTCGCGGGGAAGCCCCGTGAACGGGACTGTTGGAACCGCTCGCCGTGATTGAGTCATGAAAGTCCGGCTGAAGCCGGCATGGAATCCGCCGATTCTGTCATGGACCCGGTAGGATGGGTCCATGACACTCTACTCGGATAATATTCTGAGCCCCGGCGCGTTAGCGTGGGGTTCTTGTTGGAGTCGTCCGTTGATCATCGGCCCCACTCGCTTGCGCTCGGGGCTCGGATTTGAGGCCCGCCGGGTGATCGGGGCTTGGATTCTCTGATCCGCGAGATCAACAGATGGGTCTGATGGCCCGTCCTACGTTG
>CAYXGR010000151.1:0-7361 GCA_964464525.1 uncultured Planctomycetaceae bacterium | reverse complement strand
TCTCAAAAGAAAGGGTGGGGAATAAACCGCGTAACAGGTAAGCATGCGTCAACCCACCCCCCGCTCCATAGGATTTCACTTTTTTGTATTTATATTTTTGTAGTTATTTAGACGTTTTAACGTTTCATTCAATCCGCCCGTCCACAAGGTGAACGCACCGGTCGGACTCCCGCGCCAGTTCGCGATCGTGCGTGACCATCACGATCGTCTGACCAGCCTCGTTCAATTCCTTGAGAAGGTTGAAGATCGCCCGCCCCGTCTTGCCGTCGAGGTTCCCGGTCGGCTCGTCCGCCAGCAAAACCGCCGGCTCATTGATCAACGCCCGGGCAATCGCCACGCGCTGACGCTCGCCGCCGGAAAGCTCGTTCGGCCGATGGCGAATACGATCCTCCAATCCCACCCGTTTCAGCAGCATGCGTGCCCGATCGTCCGTCTCCCCCCGCCCGGAAAGCCATCCCCCGGCCGACTGACCGACCATCCTCGGCAGGAGAATGTTTTCCAACACGTCGAACTCCGGCAGCAAATGATAAAACTGGAAGACAAAGCCGAATGCGCGATTGCGAAGCCGATTCCGCGTTCCCTCCAACCCGCGGGCGTCCACGCCGGTGGTGCGTGTCACCACCGTTCGCTCACCTCCGGACGCGGCGGGCGGTGCGGTCGATCGCGATCGGTCGCTCTCCCGACCGACGGGGATTCGCCGTTGACCCTCCGGCTCGAACAATTCCTGATCCTCGAAAAAGACCTGTCCCCGCTGTGGTACGTCGAGGCCGCTCATCACGTGGAGCAGCGTACTCTTGCCGCTGCCGCTCGAGCCGGTGATAGACACGAACTCGTCACGCCGAACCGTCAGGCCGACGCCGCGCAGAACCGGCAGCGTCGTCCGCCCGAGATAGTAGATCTTGTGTATGTTCTCCGCTCGAAGCATGTCTCAATACCGTTTCATCGAGGGGACCGAGAAGGGATTCTCGATCCAGCGTTCGCGTGCCACGCTATTCGCTATTCCTTCACTCATATCGCAACGACTCCACCGGCCACGTTCGGCCCGCCCGAATCGCCGGGATCGCCGCTCCGGCGACCGAGGCCAGGATCGCCATCACACTGATGCAGATCACCTCGTTCAGTTTCCAGTCGCTGGGAATCTGATCAAACGAATAGGTCTCCGGGCTCCACACCCGCCAGCTCGGATTGATCCGCGCCAGCCAGTCCTGGATCTCGTTGATGTGCGAGACGAAGGCAATGCCGAGCGTCGAACCCATCACCGCGCCCACTATGCCGATCGCGGCGCCATAGGTGAGAAAGACCGCCGCGATCCCCTCGGTGCTCCCGCCGACACTCTTGATGATGCCCACGTCGCGGGTCTTCTCCTGTACGATCATGTAAAAGATGCACAAGATCAGCAGAACCGCCACGATGCTGATCACGCCGAACATGATCAACACGAGAAACTTCTCCTTCTCGATCGCGGCGATATAGGTGCTCTGCATCTCCTCCCACGTGCTGATGCGCACGCGGCCGAGCAGTTGAATCTCCAGACCGTCCGCCGGGATCTCGTCGGCAAACTTTTTCCACGCATCGGCGATCCGTTTCTTCGTTTCGAGAAGAACCGATTGAGGTCGAGCGAATGCTTCGTTCAGCTTGATCTGGATCTGGCTGCACCGCGCACCGGCCCGGGTACCATCCTCCCGCTCCAGCGAACCCATCGAGAGCAATTCCTGAAGCCGATCGAATCCGACATAAACCGTCTTCGAGTCGATCTCGTGGATGCCCGTTCGCGAATCGTCGATGTAGCGAAACGGCGGTTTGGGCGGCGGCTCCGTGGAGACATCGCCCTCCCGAGTCAGGGCGACAACCGTCAGGAAGCACGGTTCACCGCAGGCATAGGGCCCGTCCCGCTCATACTCGCCGGAGGGCAGGCGGCGCATGATCACGTCTCGACCGATGATCATGCCGGGGATCGGGTTGCCCTCAAAACCCGACATCCGATCCGCGCTCGGCGACGGCATGAACACGCCGGGGCCGGGATAAAACCGATCCCCCTTTTCGCGACGATACCGTTTTTCCTCCTCGGCGCGTTTCTCGGCAGACAGCGAGGGGAGATACACCTCCCGGTAATGCCGGTCCATCTCTGCCGGCAGTTCGATCAGGCCCGACGCGCCGAGGCCGAAGACGGGCTGGCCCCGGGGCTTGTCCAGGTTCGTAGAGCCGAACCGGTTGTGATAAAACAGATCCTCCCCGAACTCATTGACTCGTACATATTCGTTCAACCGAATACCGCGAACACTGACGTCCTTCGTCTCCTTGGTCGCGATAAACTGGAGAATGCCGTAGGTGTAGATCAGGGGTGTGGCCTGTGCGACGAGGGGTTCGCCGGTCCGCTCGTCCTTCAGTTCCCGAATATCGTCGATGAACTCCTGATAATAGGGAAAACCCTGAAGGCTTCCGTCTAATACAAGATCGCCCAGCAGGCCGTTGGCCCGATCGCGGATGCTGTCCACGAATCCGCCCATCACGCTGATAACGATGATCATCATGGCCACGCACAGCGTCACGGCGCCCACGGAGAAAAATGCGATCCGTTTCCGCTGCAACAGCCGCGAGGCGAGAAAGGCGACATAGTAGCGCGGCCAGCCCAGGAACGGACTCACCCGCCATGCGATCCACCACAACAGAACCACCCCGCCGGCGAGGATCATCCACAGCGCGGCGTTGTACAGGATCCACTCGGGCCACGCCCATCTCAATGTGTCCGAACCAAACCAGAGTGCGGGTGACAATATGTTGAAAATCGAGGTTGACTCACCGTTGGCAATCAAGAAATTTTCAGAGATTGTCAGTGGCGCCCATTCGATCAGGGCAAGGATTGCCCATGTCGCTCCGATCGATCGCACGAGAAACCACACCACGCGAACGGACCGCCGGCGCAGCACCGAGAAGGTGCCCGGCCAGCGAATCAACAGCATCCAGACAAACAGCAGCGGGCCGAATAACAGCACGCTACGATCCAGACCGTCATCTGAAAACTCCTTCGGAGTGAAAAGCCAGGGGATGTTGGCCAGCCTCTTTCCGATGGACGGCGGTAGCAGTGGGAACAGGGATTCGTCGTTCGACAACGTGCTTTTCAGGTCGCTTAAATCCGAACCGTTGTCATCCCGCGTAGCGCTCAATTCCGCGAGCAGCGCCTTCCGCCGAGCCTGCATCTCGGCGGGCATCTCTCCCAAGGTCCGTGGTCGGGTGCGATATTCGACGTACAGATCACGATCTTGTGGCGAAATGCCTTGGCCGATCAATCCCAGCCCGACGGCGGCGTTCAGGCAGGTGATAGTCGTCCACAGCGCCGCCAACACCCACACCGCGCCGAACACCATCGAGACGCCCGGCGATTTCACATCCGCTTGCCAGTGTCCAATCCAGCACAATAACCGCGCGCTTGCGCAAAACAGGGCAATGAGTAACAGAGCAATGGCCGCCACCGGCGCGGCGATGAGGACCGGGATCGCGAACAGGGCCATCCGCCCCCGCGTCAGGCTGATCGGACGGCCGATGAGCCGCGAGAGCGACGCCTCGATCACGATATAATAAGCCCCACCCAGAAGATTGGTGCCAGCGAGAAACAGGACATACGCCGGCACCGTCAGCGGCGCGAAGAGGATAAACAGGAGCGTTCTGGTCCGTGAACCCACGCGTCAACCCTTGCCCGGAGGCCGCTGCAACGGAAACAGGATCACGTCCCGGATACTCGGCGCGTTGGTCAGAAGCATCACCAGCCGGTCGATCCCGACGCCCAGCCCCCCGGCGGGCGGCATGCCGTGCTCCAGGGCAGTCAAAAAGTCTTCGTCCATGACCCGCATCGTCTCATCCCCTTCGCCCTTCACCTGCCCACTGAGGTTTTCACGCTGGACGATCGGATCGTTCAGTTCCGTGTAGGCATTCGCCAGTTCCATTCCGCCCACGAGCGCCTCAAACCGAAGTGCCAGCGAGGGATCGTCCTTCTTCCGCCGTGTCAACGGGCACAAATCCGAAGGATATTCCGTCACGAAGACCGGTTGCACGAGTTCCTTCTCCACTGTCGCCTCGAACAGCTTGTTGGCAATCACCGCGTCGTCCAGTTTCGGGCCTTCGATCCCGATCTCCCCGGCCTTCTTCCGCACGGCCGCCGCGTCGGACAATTCGACTCCGGCATGCTCCCGCAACAAGTCGCCATAAGTCGCCCGCCGCCACGGCGGAGTGAAGTCCAATGCGTGGTCCTTGAACCGACGTTGATACCCGCCTCCGATCGCCTCGATGCAGCTCGTGACCATTCCCTCGACGATGTCCATCATGTCGCCGAGATCGCCATAGGCCTGATAGCACTCCATCATCGTAAACTCGGGATTGTGCTGGGTGTCGATGCCCTCGTTTCGGAAGTTGCGGTTGATCTCGAATACCCGCTCCATTCCGCCAACCAGAAGTCGCTTCAGGTATAGCTCCGGAGAAATCCGCAGGAACAACTGCATGTCGAGGGTGTTGTGGTGTGTCGTAAAGGGCCGGGCCGCCGCACCGCCGTAGATCGGCTGCAACATCGGCGTCTCGACCTCCAGGAATCCGCGCGAACGCATCATCGTGCGGATGGCATCGATCAGCAGGCTTCGCGTCTTGAAGGTCTGCATCACCTCCGGATTGGAGAAAAGATCGATGGAACGCTGCCGATACCGCAGATCCACGTCCGTCAGGCCATGCCATTTCTCCGGCGGCGGTCGCAGCGCCTTGCACAAGACCGTCACATCCCGACCCCAGACAGTCGGTTCACTGGTCTTGGTTCGGCCCAGATGGCCGTCTACGCCGATGATGTCGCCCAAGTCCAGGAGCTTCACGATTGCCCATCCGGAGTCTCCCAATACCTTTTTCGAGAAACCGATCTGGATATCGCCTGTCGAGTCCTGCAATGTCAGGAACGCAAGCTTGCCCATCACCCGCCTGAGGATGATCCGTCCTGCCGCCCGAGCCTGTGTGGATTCATCGCTCTGCCCCGGATCGAGTTCCAATCCCTCAATCCGGACACGGATATCGGCATTCGGTTCCACCCCGTCAAACCGCTGGCCGAACGGATCCTGCCCTAGCCCGGCCAGGTCCGCCAGCTTCTTTCGTCGATCCTCGAAGTATTGATCCGCCATGGATTGTGCCTATAACCCCATTCGGGACATCAAAATCTACGTCCTCCCAGGAGGTGAACATGCTATTCGCGGCCCGGAGTCCCGACAACGGCCTGATTTCCCCGGAGAGGAACGATTATCGGGCAATTTCTCGGAGTATTTCCTTGACATTCGGACCCTTTTTCTGCGTTAATCAATTGTGGAATAAAAGATGACTGGATTTCTGTTACCATCAGTGGAAAGGGTGATAGCCGGAACCAGCCGACCCTGGGGAACCGATGCCGACCAAGATCGCACGTCATTTCGAGGATGTGGTGTTATGCCATCTCGATCTCGTGTATCGCATGGCGGTGAAGCTCTCCGGCGATCCCCACGAAGCGGAGGATTTGGTTCAGGAGACCTTCCTTCGAGCCCACCGGGCCTTCTCGAAGTTTGAGCTTCGGGAATACGGCGCCAAGCCCTGGCTGCTCCGGATACTGCACAATGTGTTCTATACCCGGTGCGGACAGGCCAAAAGGGCGCCCTCACTCTTGAACGACCTGAGTCTGGACGATATCGCGGCCGAACTCGAAGAGGGGCCGATTCAGTCACTCAAGGTAGGCGAACTGGATTGGGATCAGTTTGACGAGGAATTGAAGGCTGCGGTGCTTTCGCTCTCTCCGGAATATCGATCCGTGATCGTGCTCTGGGCCCTGGCCGATCTCAGCTACAAGGAGATCGCCAAGGTGTTGGATTGTGCCCTTGGGACTGTCATGAGCCGGCTGTTTCGCGCCCGGCAGCAATTGGGGGAGGCGCTCAACGACTTTGCGGCGGACCGTGGTTTTCGCCCGAGGCCAAGAGTGAAAAAATGAACTGCCAGCAAGTACGAAAATTTCTATTTGCGTTCGCCGATGGCCAGATCAGCGTCCAGGCCAACTGCGAAGTTCTGGACCATCTCAAGATGTGTCCGACCTGCAGCGCCATTGTGGACGAGCATCAGGCCGTTCACCAGGCCATCCAGACCAGCGCCGAGCGAATCCGTATCCCCAGTCGATTGGGCGATCGGATTCGTCTGGCCATACAACTCGGCAGGCCGGTCCGCCGCCACGAGGTTCCCCGACGAAGGATGGACCATCGGCTCTGGCGAATCGTCGCCCTCGCCGCCTGTATCACACTGGTCGTGACCGTTGCCTGGCAATTGCTACAATCGAAAACCATTGACGGATTGAACCCTCTCGCTCCGGGCGGCATCGCGTGGGCCACGGGCCGATCGGACGCCTCCCAGACGGTGGTTGTGCGCCACAACCGATGCGACAAACGCTGCGAAAACGGAACCCATCACAACATCGAGTTGTCGTACGATCCCGAGAGCGTTGCCCAGGAAATGCAGGACCATTTCGAGGGTGAGCTTCTCGCCATCGCCCCGGATCTCTCCAGCCATGGCTTTGATTTTGACTCGGCGAATTATTGCTGCCTCTCGAATGATTCAGGGTGCAAGGCAGCTCACGTGATGTATGTCGATCTTCGCTACGGCACCCGCCTGTCAATCCTCAGCATCCCTCATTGGGATGAGATCGACCCGCCCAACGGGGAGCCCGCACCGGATCGAAAACATCCCTTTGTCCACAGCGTCCCCTTGTGCGAGACGAATATCTCGATCGTCGCCTGGCACGAGGGCAAGACGACCTATGTCTGCTGCGGACCCCTGACGTCTAAAGACATGCTCAAGATGGTCGATGAAATCCAAGTCGCATTGGACGATCCGCAGCACCGTGCCATTCTGGCCGCCGCCTTCATCGACCTCCTCCAACCCTGATCGCCCCTCCACAGTATCACTTTACGGGTGCCATGCTTACACATCCCTGCCTTATCGGGATGGGTAAGCATGCGGTACTCCATCCAGCAATCCTATGGGTCGTTTTGTTTTTTGGGCGTTTCGCACGGTTTCTCCCCGTGTTATCGCCCCCCATACTCTCCCAGATTGCGGCGATAGTAGGCCAGACTCGAGGCCAGCCCGCCCGGTCGGTTTCGTTTCAGCCAGAGTGCACGGTGACGCTCAAGAATCCGTGCCATGTCCTTCGCGAGCCAATTGCGTTGTGTCCGTGGCCTCAAACCGTCGCGATGGGCCACCATCAGGGCCGCCCGGCGGCAAGCATGATTCAACACGGCAATCGTCGCCAGCAACTCATCTTTGACAAGTGAACCCTCCTCTCCGCCAAACCGCGCTCTCGATGCCCGCGCCTTCAAGTCGGC
>CAYXGR010000150.1:0-7389 GCA_964464525.1 uncultured Planctomycetaceae bacterium | reverse complement strand
CCAATCGTCAATCCGTCGCCTGCATCGTCGGCTGGGCCTGCTCCATCTTCTGCCCTTCGATCATCACTGCGGCGACAAAGTTCAGCGCATTCTTCCAGTCTTCGGTCAACTGCTCGTTCCACAGATCGCCCGCCATCTCGGACATGACACAGAGCAGCGTGTCGCGAACGATCGGATAATGCTCCGGCTCGGTTCCGTAGCCCACGTGCCGGCGGCCCATATCGATCAGCGCCGGTCGCAGCATCTCCGCCTTCCGCAGGTTCTGGATTACCAGCACCAGCGAAGCCAGTAACTTCTTCTTCTGCCCGGCCATGTCCGCAGGAAACATCTCCCGCACGCCCGGATTCTTCGAAAACAGGTGGGCATAAAATCGATCCACCAGTTCCGGACCGCGCGGCGCCAGCAGTTGAAAACTCTTTTCCAGTCGTTGAATGGTTGCCTCTTCCATCGTCATCCCCCCCATTTCAAGTGAGATGGCAATCGGTTTCCCGCCGACCGCCGATGCCTATGCGCAGCGCCAAGACACGTTCTCAGCAAAGTAGGGTGGGCACTGCCCACCGTTTTTCTCAGGTCGCACAAGGCTGTCCTTCCAATGGCTGGTATCGACACCGGGCGCGGCGGGGATTAGCCTTGAACGGCAATCGCTTATGGGGCGAATGGATATGCGCCATGGCAGGCATGATTGCCGTCGATGTATTGTAATCCGGAGGATTGGATAGTCCGAAACATCCATTGTTTTCGGTCATTCAGTCCAGTGTCTTGTTAAACGCGAAGCCGATAAGGAGTGATCACACATGGCCGGAACGATCGACTGGTACTACCTCCGCAACGGCTGAACCTCCTGCACCAAATCGCAGGGGTTCCTTGCGAAAAACGATGTTCAGACGAAGGAGACCATTAGCGCAGCGAAGGCCCGGCTGGGGAGGGCCGACGCGTTAAAACTAGCCCGATCCGCGGGCAAAGTGATCATCTCGAAGGGAAAGAAAGTGGTTCGCTTTGACATGAAGCGGGATCCACCATCCGAAACAGAGTTGCTTCAGGCGATGCTCGGCCCGACCGGCAACCTCCGAGCCCCAACGATCCGCCGCGGCAAGACGCTGTTGGTAGGATTCAACGAGGACGTTTACTCGGAAGTCTTTGTTTGATAGATGGAGTAGCGAGTAACCAGTAGCCAGCCACGTTGTCCATTCCACCCTCATCCACAACAGAGGCGGACACCCGGGTCATGGGCATCCACCATGCCCGCGCTTCGCTTGGGCATGCCACCCCGCGTTCGATCAATACGTTTGTAAAAGGTACTGTTGCAGCAGCCGATGAAACTGCTGCTCCCCCGCCTCGCGGCGAACCGACAACCGACCGGTGTCGTAGGCCCGCGAACCCAACCCCCGCTGAACCGATTCACAGATATCGATGTCTTCCTGTTGCACCCGCTCGCCGACATCGAGGCTGCGACGATTGTGCTCCCCCGCCCCGCCGGTCACATCCTCGAAATAGAAGTCGAAGATCACCCGGCAGCGATCCACCGACAGCGGAAGCACGAGGTTGGTGTCCATCACGCCCTCATACCAGTTGATCATGAAGTTGGGATAGAGCCAGTAATAGCAGGCCCGCTCACCCCGCCGAACCGAGGCGACATCCGCATTTCCATCGTTCGCCGTCATCGGGCTCCATTGCAGGCAGTAGTGTCCCTTCGTCTCGATCGTGTACCCGGCATAGTCGATGACGCTGCCGAGCGCCTTGTGAATGTGGGGCACGTGATAGCCGCCATCGAGATAATTGTCGACATAAACCTTCCAGTTGCAGGCCAGATCGTACACCCGCCGCTCAAAGAACCGCAGCGTGCCGAGCGCCAACGGCGCGATTCGATCGGGCAGATCTTCGAGAAAATCACGAAACGTCGGCGAGGTGACCGGTCCCGATAGGTTGACAAAGACAAAGTTCTCCCACGTCTCGACCGCCGCGGGCACCAGGCCATGATCGCCCTTGTCAAAACCCGCAACCCCCTCGAATTCGGGCATCCCTTTCAGCCGACCGTCCAGCGCATAGGTCCAGGCATGGTAAGGGCATCGCATGACCTGGCAGTGTCCGGCCGGTTCCGTCATCACCTCGGCGGCATGATGGCGGCAGACATTATAAAACGCGTGGAGCACCCCATCCTCGCCGCGAACGACGACAACAGGCTCGCCACCGATGTTCGTGGTGACGTACTGACCCGACTGGGCGAGTTGATCAACCCGCGCGACCACTTGCCACGTCGCCCCAAAGACAGCCCGCCGTTCCAGTGCGTCGATCCGCGGATCGGTGTACCAGGCACTGGGAATCGTCTCGGCGGATTCCAGCGGAGCCGCGGCGTTATAGGATTCGATCAGCGGGCGTAGGGATTCGGTCATGACAGCTCCGATCAAAGTTTCTGATCAAGCCGACATCATAACCCATCCAGTCAAGAGATATGAACCGGGAGGAATGCGGGTTCATCCTGTACTACTAACAGTGAGAAACGTCGCGGATCGCAAAAATTTCTCGGGTGCCATGCTTACACGACCCGGCCTTTTGGGTCGGGTAAGCATGCAAATTACATTGGTTGCGGCCGTCGGCCGCGCTGTGGCACCAGTTTTCAACCGGTGCGCACCTCAAGGAGTTTGAGAATGCGCGCTTATCGAACCAGTTCGCCCATGGCTTGGCGGACCGGCACGTGGTAGGTCGCATGGCAATGCTTACAGCAGGTGGTCCCGCCACGGCTCGCAGGAGGAAGCGCGGAGATGATGCGGCACGATGGGCAGATAATCTTAATCACCGCAGCGGGCAGGGGCGGAACGGAGCCGCTTGCCGCGGTTCTCGTGGGTACCAATCGCGAAGCCGCGGGAGGCGGCTCCTGCCGAGCCGTTGGCGTGGCCGGCTGAGGCGCAGCGTGAGTCCTGACCGGAACCGTGGAACTCGGGTTCGGTCCATCATCCGTCAGGCCCACGAGGGCCTCTCCGATGGCCGCCTCGTAACAGTGCCGAAAGAGAAGCTCCGCCTCCTTCGCCGCCAGCTTCCGCACCAGCATGACCCCCTGCCGATCCAATCGCCGCGTGACGGCCTGCTCGTACAGATCGGCAAACAGAAACGGTTCCCATCGGTGTTCCCGTTCAATCAGGCGGAGAAACCGATCAAACGCAGGCTCCATCTTCATCCCCGGGATTTGTACGACCTGCTCCGCCAGCGCCGTATGGATCGGGTGCTCCCCCATCTCCCGAAGCAGCCGGCGTTCCCGGCCGAGGTTTCGCATATGCCGATAACACAGTGCCTCCAGATAGAGACCCTCCTGTTCGGGGGCCGCCACCGCGCACGCCCGACATTCCTTCGACCAGCCGCACCACAGATAGAGTAAGGCCCGTACGGCCGCGGCCATCGCCTTGTCCCGCGGCAAATGGGGATGAAACAGATGTTTGTCTTTGATTGTTTCAAGACTTCGGCGGGCCAGCGAAATCGGGTTCTCATGCCATTTCAGTCGAGGCACCTCGGAGCCGCGATGAATGAGAATACCGAGGATCTCGGCAGGCAATTTGTAAGTGACGAGTTCGTTCATGATCCGGATTCCACTCGGGGCCGACGCGTCAAGCGCAGGGCCTTGCATCACGATGGATTCTACGGTTTACCCGCTCCGGCAGCCTGGCTCGTCGGCACCTGAAATGGTGTCCGGCAGTGGTCGCATCGGGCGATCTTTCCCCGGCAGGAAGCTGGCAGCGAGGCCACCTTCCGGCACTTCGGGCACATGATCTTGATGACCGCGGCGGGCGGCGGCGGAGCGATCTCGACGGTTTTGGTCTTCTCAGGAACGGTTCGCGCCGGCGGCTGATGACGCTTGGATCGAGTCCGATGTTGCTGGGCGAGCTTTCGCGACTTGCCAAGATCGAGCTTTCGAGACTCCTGGCTCGGTTGAGTGAGCGATCCACCCACGATACCCTCATAACAATGTTGGAAGAGGAGCCCGGCCTCCTTGGCGATCAATGATCGAACAAGGTCGATGCCCGGCTGATCCAGCTTTCCCGCGAGGGCCTGGTTGTAAAGGTCGGTAAAGAGGAAGGCCTCCCAATTTTTGTCCTGATCCAACAAGCCCATAAAGCGTTTGACGAGCGGGTGCTTGACGGACGACGCGAATTGAAGCGTATGCTCGGCGAGAGGCTCATAGATGGGGTGACCGTCCAACTGTTGCAACAGTTCCTTGGTAGCGGCGGTGTTCTCGGCCTGGCGTTCACACAGTGCGCGGAGATAGAGTCGTTCAGGTTCCGGGGCTGCTTCCACGCTAGATCGACATTCATCCGGCCAACCGGACCAAAGGTAGATCAGGCCGCGCAACGCGGAGACGCCGGCATCATCCCGGATTTGACGGGGATGAAACAGTTTGGCGTCGTCTATCTCGTCGAGCGTGCTTTTTGCGAGTCGGATCGGGTGCTCGTGCCACTTCAACGACGGGATCCCCGCGCCGCGCTGCATGAGCAATGCGAGAATTTCGGCGGGCAGCTTGTACTGAATCAGTTCGTTCATGGTCCAAGATCCGTTCGGGCCTGGTCCTGAATGCACACTTAGATTGCAGGTGCACTGGTTTTCAACCGGTGCTCGGGTGCCATGCTTACACGACCCGGCCTGTTGGGTCGGGTAAGCATGCCGTTCCCCTGGCTGGATGCACTCCACCGGGCGAGCACTCCGCGCTATATCGACACGATGCGCGTGTCTCTTGGGTTGACGATCTCTGGCGATGGACGAGAATCCGCGGCTGCGCGTGCTATCGGACGCAGCGAACGGAGACTACACTTCCGGCTCGCTCAATGGTGGAACACTTTGGAGGATCGGTAATGGATCGACATCCAGGCGGCGGAGGCTGGCCTGCCATTCGCTACGCGTTGAACGTCGCCGATCGTGTCGGCTGGCTTCGCCTCTGGCGGGCGTTGCGGTCGAAGAATACCTGCAAGACCTGCGCGCTGGGCATGGGTGGCCAGAGGGGCGGCATGCGCAACGAACTGGGCCGCTGGCCGGAGGTCTGCAAAAAATCGCTGCAAGCCATGGCCGCCGACATGCAGGACGGTCTCCGCCCCGAATTCTTCCGCCGCTACAGTCTCGACGCCCTGCGCACTCTGTCCCCCCGCGAACTCGAATCGGCCGGTCGCCTCGTCCGGCCGATGATCGCCACCCCCGGCGATACCCACTACCGCCCGATCACATGGGGCGACGCCCTTCAGCGCATTGCCAAACGACTCCGTAAGACCCACCCCGACCGGGGCTTCTTCTACGTCAGCGGTCGCTCGTCCAACGAAGCGGGCTTTCTGCTCCAGCTCTTCGCCCGCCTCTGGGGCACCAACCACGTCAACAACTGCTCCTATTATTGCCACCAGGCCAGCGGCGTCGGCCTGACCGGCGCGCTCGGCAGCGGCACCGCCACACTCCTGCTCGAAGACGTGGAGCACGCCGACCTGTTCTTCCTCATCGGCGGCAACCCGGCCTCCAACCATCCCCGCCTCATGCGAACCCTGATGAACATCCGACGTGGCGGCGGCCACGTCATCGTCATCAACCCCGTCCGCGAGGCCGGCCTGGTTCGTTTTCGCGTCCCGTCCGACCTCCGCAGCCTCCTTTTCGGCAGCGACATCGCCAGCGAATACATACAGCCGCATATCGGCGGCGACATCGCCGTCCTCACCGGCATCGCCAAAATCGTCCTCGAACGCGGAGGCGCCGAGCGCGCCTTCATCGACCGGGCCACCGAGGGCTGGGCCGAATACCGATCCCTGCTGGAATCCACCACGTGGGATGAGATCGAACGCGCCGGCGGCGTCGAACGCGAAGCGATCGAGCGCGTGGCCGATCGGTATCTTACCGCCCGCAACGTCGTCTTCGCCTGGACGATGGGCATCACCCACCACGTTTGCGGTGTCAAAAACGTGCAGACAATTGTCAACCTGGCGCTGATGCGCGGTATGGTCGGCCGACGAAATGCCGGTCTCCTGCCCATTCGCGGCCACAGCAACGTCCAGGGCATCGGCTCGGTCGGCGTGACGCCCAAGCTCAAACAGGCGATCTTCGAGGGATTGGAGAATCGCTACGGTCTCCGCCTCCCCAAGACGGAAGGTCTCGACACGATGGGCTGCATGGAGGCCGCCGATCGCGGCGAAATGGACCTCGGCTGGTGCCTCGGCGGCAATCTCTACGGCGCCAATCCCGATGCCGCCTTCGCCCGCAGGTCGCTGGGCAAAATAGAGACAATGATATACATGAGCACGACGCTCAACACCGGCCACGCCCACGGCCTCGGTCGCGAGACGATTCTGCTGCCGGTTCTCGCACGCGATGAGGAGCCCCAGAAAACCACGCAGGAATCCATGTTCAACTACGTCCGCCTCAGCGAAGGCGGCCCCCCACGACACAACGGCCCCAGAAGCGAAATCGCCGTCATCGCCCAAATCGCCAACGCCGTCCTCGATCTGGGTGGCATGCCCAAATCTCAGGAGGGTGGCATATCCAAGTCTCATGAGGGTGGCATGCCCAAGCCGAAGAAGGGTGGCATGCCCAAGCCGAAGGCGCGGGCATGGCGTGCCGAATCGAATTGCCATTCTCGGTCCCGACTCGGCAACGACAACCCGATCGACTGGCTATCAATGCAACACCACCCCACGATCCGCCACCTCATCGCCGACATCGTCCCCGGCTACGAGAAACTCGCCGAAATCGACCGTACCCGCGAGGAGTTCCAGATCACCGGTCGCACATTCCACACCCCCGTCTTCCCCACCCCCTCCGGCAGGGCAAGCTTCCACGCCCATCCCATCCCCAGCCTATCGGATGCCATGCTTACACGGCCCGGCCTCATCGGGACGGGTAAGCATGAGCCCTGTGGTCCCGGCGCCCAACCGGTACAAAACTCGATACTCAAAACTCAGAACTCGAAACTCATGACCGACCCCCTCCGCCTCATGACCGTGCGATCGGAGGGCCAGTTTAACACCGTGGTCTATGAAGAGGAGGATCTCTACCGAGGCCAGACCCGGCGTGACGTGATCCTCATGAATCCCGCCGACATCGACCGCCGCGGCCTGTCGATCGATCAGCCCGTCACCATCCGCAGCGAGACGGGCGAGATGCCCGGCATCCTTGTCCGCTCCTACGACATCCACGTCGGCAACGCCCTGATGTACTTCCCTGAAGCCAACCTCCTCGTCCCCCGAACGGTAGACCCAAACGCCAAAACCCCGGCCTACAAGTCCATCCTGATCACGATCGACTCTATGTAGGGTAGGCCGGGTACCATGCATAAACGCCCCGGCCGGGTGCCATGCTTACACGGCCCGGCCTCATCGGGACGGGTAAGCATGCCACGGACGCGAGATGCCGGACCAGAAATCCATTCTCACCCCG
>CAYXGR010000149.1:0-7392 GCA_964464525.1 uncultured Planctomycetaceae bacterium | reverse complement strand
CCATTGGACAGTGGCACACAGCACACAGGGAAACGGCGGTTTGCACTGGTTGGAAACCAGTACCACAGGAAAAATCGGTAGCACAGACGAAACTGATGCCTCAGCGTTGGCGCATGTGGATGAAAGAGATTCCGGGGGGGCTCAGTTCAGGCCGTATCGTTCCATTCGATAGCGAAGCTGGTCGCGTGAGAGTTTGAGAAGCTTGGCGGCCTGGGTCTGGTTGTTGCCGGTCTGGGCGAGGGCCTTGCGGACGAGCTGTTCCTCGATGGTGTTGATGCTGATTCCGCCGGGGGGCAATTCGATTGAGAAGGGCGAACGCTCTCCGGCGAGACCGCCGAGCACCAGATCGTCCGGACCAATGGTCTCGTTTTTTGAGAGGAGGACGGCGCGTTCAATGTTGTTGCGAAGCTCTCTCACGTTGCCGGGCCAGGCATAGCCCATGAGCTTATCGATGGCCTCGTTCGAGATGTTTCTGGGACCGCGGCGAAACTCCTTGGCGAAGACATCGACGTAGTATTCGGCAATAAGACGGATGTCGTCGCCGCGTTCGCGCAAGGGGGGGAGATGGACGGGGATGATGTTCAATCGGTAATACAGATCCTCACGAAACGCACCGTCGGCGATCCGCTTTTCGACGTCCTGGTTGGTCGCCGCAATAATACGTACATCAACTTCGATGTCCTGGATGCCGCCGACGCGGCGAAGGGATTTTTCCTCGAGAAAACGCAGGAGCTTGGCCTGCAGGGGCGCGGGCATATCCCCGACTTCGTCCAGAAAGACCGTGCCGCCGCCGGCCAGTTCGAGCAGGCCCTTTTTCTGCTGTTTGGCGTCGGTGAAGGCGCCCCGCTCGTGGCCGAACAATTCGCTCTCGAGCAAAGTCTCGGTGATGGCGGTGCAGGTGATGTTCATGAACGGCCGATTGGCCCGGTCGGAGTTGTAGTGGATGGCCTTGGCGACGAGATCCTTGCCGGTGCCGGACTCGCCGCGGAGGAAGACTGTGGAGGCCCCGCTCTCGGCGACATCGCGGATTAACTGAAACAACTCGGTCATCGCCGTGCACTTGCCGAGAATGCGATCGAAGCCGAATTTCTTTCGCATCTTCGCCCGGAAATCGCGGACCTCTCGCTTCAGATGCGTTGTCTCCAGGGCCTTGCTCACCGTCAGCATCAACGCGTCCATCTTGAATGGCTTGCTGACGTAGTCGTAGGCGCCGAGACGCATGGCCTCGACCGCGTTCTCCACGTTGCTGTAGGCGGTCATGATCAGGACGACGATTTCCTTGTCCTGTTCGCGAACACGGCGTAGGACGTCGAGACCGGTCATGTCTGGGAGTTTGTAGTCGAGCATCACCAGATCGAAGATGGCCTGTTCGAGCCGATCAAGCCCGTCGGAACCATTCTCAGCCTCGTCAACCCCGTAGCCCTCTTCCTGAAACCGCTGGCGCAGGGACCAGCGAATGAGCTTCTCGTCTTCGATGATGAGGATGCGTGGTTTGCTCATGTGTTTCAGCCGAGGATGTCGAGGGTGACTCGGGTGCCTTTTCCGACTTCGCTTTCGATGGTCAGATTGCCGCCATGTATTTCAACGATCCGCTTGCAGATGGGCAAGCCGAGACCCGTTCCGCGGGCCTTGGTGGTGTAGAAGGGTTCGAACACACGCGGCAGGATCTCCGCGGGGATCCCGGCCCCGTTGTCCTCGATGATGATGCGTATGCGTGAGTCAGCGCGTTGAATGGAGCAGATAATGTTGCCATCGCGTTCGCAGGCGTGGGCGGCGTTGAGCAGGAGATTGGAGATCACCTGCTGGATTTGTGCCTCATCCACATCGATGACGATTTCTTCGTTGTATTCCTCGCAGACCACGTGAACATTGCGAAAGGCGGGCTCTTCGCGAAAGAGGATCATCGCGCCTTCCAGGACCTTTCCGAGGTTGATTGGCTTTCGTTGGGGGGGCTTGGGCCGGGCGTAGATCAGCAGGTCTTTGACGGCGGCATCGAGGCGGTCGATCTGATGGAGTACCTCGGAGATGACTTCCTTGTGGGGATGGCCCGGCTCCAGCCCGGCCCCGAGGACCTGGATGGCCCCACTGATCCCGGCCAGCGGATTCTTGATCTCGTGCGCGAGGGAGGCGGCCAACTGACCGATGCTGGCCAGATGTTCCGATTCGCTGAGCTTCTGCTCGTAACGATCCTGTTCCGCCTGCTTCAGGGCGCCGATCAGATCTTCTCGATAGGTCTCGTTCATGACGGCGAGTTCGAGATCGAGGATCTTATGCAGGGCGGCGAGCCGGCGGGTGGACGCCTCCGGATCGAGCATAGAGATCCGCTCCGCGAGATCGAGCCGGATGACGTTCATCGCCGTGAACATGTAGTGCTGCGGCAGGTTTACCAGAACATGCTTGCGCCCGATCCGGCAACGGTGCTCAAAATAATCGGTTCCATAATGGCCGCCGAACAGCTCATGAAGCCAGATGTTCAGGGTTTCACGCAGGCTGCCGACGTGCCTCTGGTTGGATTCCAGCACCGACCGGGTCTGGGAATCAGCCTGAAGAACCTGGTAGAAATGCTCTACCACCTGGGGTAATTGTGAACACAGGGGGGTGTGCAACTCGGCGAGGTGGCGAGCATCTTCCTCGTCAAAGCCCACGTAGGCTTTCATGTCACGGTAGAAAACCTCAGACATCCTGAGAGTATAGCGATGCCTGTGGAGTTGCTGAAGCGGGGGGCTCCCGTCTGCGGATGCATTCAATTGCAATCGGGTAGCGGTCGGTTGCGTGCGCGCGCCGGTGCCATCGAACCCCGGTCGGGCCGACTGCGAGGCATTAAACGCTGAATTGGATCCGGAGCTGCTTGAATTCATGGTGTTATTGACCGGTCCGGTTCAAGGTCGGGAACAGATGGATCCGGGCGGGACGGCAGACCGATTGGCGAACATTTGCTTGATGCCCCTCTGTTGACGAACCTCGATTGACGAACCTTCGAGTCACACCTTTCGTATCTCGACCTGCGTTCAATTTTCCCTCATGATCCGATCCTTGGAATCAGCGTGAAACCGAATATCAAATCCTGCCCGCAACCGCCGTGCCATCTACCAGATTCCCTGATGGCGGGAATATGCGCGAACGGATCGTGGATTTCTCCACACTTGTGCGGATGGATCCACACAATCCTTTGTAGATATGAGCGTGGGCCTGGAATTTTATCGTTCGGTTCTTCTCGGGTACGTACAAGCCTCAATGAAGATGGAATCCATCAAACCAGAGATTCGGCCGCGATCGCCGATAATTGACATGCGGGACCGAATGATTGCCGTGATGCTGGAAAATGACTCTGGCACCTGCATTGCAGCAAGATCGGCGAGACTGGGCGTGGGAACGGGTAGGCAGCACTTCGCTGAATAATACGGCGGGCGTTGCAATTATAATTACCAGCCGCAGGTGAATCTTCGGAGCATCACAATGCTCGTCCATGATTACATGACACCGGACCCTTTCGTCGTATCTCACACCGAACCCCTTTCTGGAATCCTTGCCGCGTTTCGGTCCCATGGTATCCATCAGATACCGGTTGTGGATGAATTGAACCGTCTGGTGGGGATCGTGACGGATCGGGATGTTCGAAGTGCGGTCGGTCTCAGCCCCCTCGACGAGGGAGGTCTGAGGGCGGGAGACATTATGACATCGACGGTCGTCTCGATTACACCGGGAACCGATCTCGAAGAGGCCCTCGATATCCTGATCAAGGCTCGATTCGGATCCCTTCCCGTTGTGGTGGGTGAGCATGTAGTCGGATTACTCAGTACGCGGGATCTGCTGTGCCGTTTTCGGGAGCTTCTGAAGGAGCAATCGAAACGCAGCTTCCCGATGATGGTCGAAGCCCGTGGACGCAGCGGGCTGAGGGGAGTCCGTGCATAAGGAGTGGTCCATGCTGATTGACTTGGAAAGACTGGATAACACGCTACGCGAAAAAATCTGTCCGAGTTGTGTTCGCTTCACGAGCCAAGGTGATTGCAGCCTGCCCGAAGAACGGCCCTGTACCCTGTTCTCCAATCTCGAGGAAATTGTGAACACGGTGCGGGGAGCACATTCAAAACGGATCGATCCGTATGTGGATCTTCTGCGGGATCAGGTGTGCGCGTCTTGTCACTTTGAAGACGATCACGGTTCGTGCCCGTGCAGGGATCAAGTGGATTGTGCGTTGGATACCTATTATCCGCTCGTGGTCGAAACCATTGAAACCGAACTCGGCGACCAGAGCAGAGAACAGGCCCGATCTCGACAGCCTGATCGGGATTGAGTCGTAGGCGGATGGGTGTCGCGCAGGTTGCCAATGCCGCGTTTCCGCGGATCGGCCTCAACCATCGGCGCGCAACCGAGGGTTCAGTTGAGCTTCGTATCGGGGGGGGGAATGACAGGATTATATGACGGAGGTGCGCCTTCGCGTTGCACTCAGATGAGGGCGTCAGATTTGTCCCACTTAGGATTGTCCTTCTTCCGCCAGGGTTTTCTGGAGTCGGCGTTTGGCCTTGCGAACATTTCGGCGGTTGCGGTCCGACGGCTTCTCGTAATAGGCGGTGCGCTTCATTTCCCGCAGCACGCCTTCCCGCTCGCACATCTTCTTGAGCCTTCTCATGAGTTGCTGGACCGGCTCGCCCGGTCGTGGCTTAACCTTGATCATTCGCTATTCCTATCTCCTTTCTACTCTGAAGTAAGATTGTCAGGCGCTGTTCCCGACAGGGCTGGGCTGGCACGCCGCGGATGCCCAAACATGTCATTCTACAATACTATCGACCCGGTGGCAACCGGATCTTGGATATCCCGAAATATTGCGATCAGCCCGGCCCCACAGTTTCATGGAACCGGGGCCGATAAGGAGTGGATACAGTGATTGTGGGTTTAACTCTACCCTATATGATCATGGGCGTTGGACAGGGGGGGCTTCCGGCTGTCCGAACCGGATTCCACGGCAAACCTGTCAAGCCGTTCAGGCGTCTCGTCCGGGGTGCAAGGTAGCGTTGAGGGGTATTTTTCTCGATGACCGAAGATCACAATCAGCTCTCGCAGGAATGTCTGGACGATTATCTGACTCAGTACCCACACCTGGCAGACCGGATCTATCGACAGTTGCTCGTGGCGCTTCATGAACGCGGAATCATCACGGTGGATCAGGTCTATGAGAAGGCCCGTCGTGCGGCAGGGAATATCGAGGATATTTTGGTGACCGAGGCGGGGAACCACAACATCGCGGCAGCGCCCCGAGCCGATCAGACCGAACGGGAACACGTCCACAAGATCACGCGTGAAAACGTGGTCAGGTATCTCAGCCCATCCGAAATCGGCGAGATGGTCAACCTGACGCTGAAACGGGAAGAGGCCGACAAACTTCGGGCCATTGTGACACTCGGATCGGTGTCGTTTCGCCTGCTCTCGGACACGGTCAAGCGGTTCTGTGCGTTGCCGGAAGGGGAGATGCAACTGACTCGGGACGAGGCGATGGGGATTCGAGTGGGGTTGATCCGCCACCTCATCAGCGATCAATTGGAGTTCATCGCGATCTCGAAACGCTATCTTCGCATCCGAGACTTCGAGGGGATCATCGATCGAACAATCGGGCCCGAAGCGGGGATGGGCCGGGTGGGAGGCAAGGCGGCGGGGATGTATCTTGCGGCGACGATTCTCGGAGCGAGCCGCCATCATCAGACGGCGGAACCCGCGACGGAGACGATTCCCGCTCAACCCAGGGAAGGGGCCGATTTCAAGTCTTCCGGCTTGTCGAACGACAACTATCCCGTTGCCATCCCCGAATCCTACTATTTGCGATCCGATGTCATCGAAGACTTCCTGGCCTTCAACGGTCTCGGCGAATATCAGAACCAAAAATATAAGACCCCCGAGGAGATCCACAAGGAATATCGTCTGATCAAGTCGGTGTTTCGCAATGCGGATTTTCCATCGGGGATCGTCGATCAGCTTCGGACGATGCTGGAACGTATTGGCAACCATCCCGTCATCGTGCGGTCGAGCAGCCTGCTGGAAGATCGCTTCGGGACGGCCTTCAGCGGGAAATACGCGAGTATTTTCGTGGCCAACCAGGGGACGATGGATCGTCGATTGGTGGCCCTATTGGGGGCGATCGCGGAGGTCTATGCCAGCGCTCTGGGGCCCGATCCGCTGCTCTATCGCCGGGCGCACGACCTGCTGGACTACGAGGAGGACATGGCCGTTCTCATCCAGAAAGTCGTGGGCAAGCGGTTCGGTCCCTATTTCGCCCCCGCCTTCGCCGGAGTGGCCTTCAGTCGCAACGACTACCGATGGAGCCCCCGGATCAAGCGTGAGGACGGTCTGCTTCGAATCGTGATGGGGCTGGGTACGCGGGCGGTCGATCGGGTGGCGGGGGAATCGCCGCGGCTGGTGGCGTTGGGGATTCCGACTCTGCGACACGAATCTTCGAACACCGAGATCATGTGTGGTGCTCAGCAACGGATCGACGTGGTGAACCTCGAGAAGAACCAGCTCCAATCGATCCGATTAGAACAATTACTGGAGCATGCCAAGGAGTTTCCGCTGCTGGATCGATGCATTTCGATCCGGCGGGAGCGGATGCTCATTCCGCCGACGGGCACCTATATCAATGAGGATCCGTCGAGCCTGTTCATCACATTCGACAAACTGATGAGCGAGGGGACCTTCACGGAACAGTTGCGGATGATCCTCAAAAAGCTGGAGGCCGCCTATCGCATGTCCGTGGATGTCGAATTCGCTCATGACGGAGAGAAGCTCTACATCCTGCAATGCCGCACCTTGAGCAAGGCCATGGAGCGAGAAGCGGTTCAAATCCCGACGGATATCGCCGAGGAGCGAATCATCTTCAGCGCGGGCAAGTTCGTCCGTTCCGGCCTCGTGAAGAACATTGAATACCTCGTCTATGTCGATCCACGCGATTACGACACGGTTCCGACGCGTGATAAGCGAATCGAAATCGCCCGCGTGATCGGTCGGCTCAATGAGCGGTTGCGTGAGAACGATTTTATCTTGATCGGCCCCGGACGATGGGGCAGCAACGATATGCGGCTGGGGGTGCCGGTGACCTACGCGGACATTAATCGCTCGAAGATGCTGATCGAGGTGGCGCGGGACAAAAACGGCTATGTACCGGAAGTCTCCTATGGCACCCATTTCTTTCAGGATCTGATCGAAGCCGAAATCCTCTACCTGCCGCTCTATCCCGATGATCGCCGAAATCGATTCAACGAGACCTTCCTCAAGGATTCGCCCAATTGTCTGCCGGACCTGCTTCCCGGTGATGCCGAGACCGGTAGCACCATTCGCGTGATCCATGTTCCCGCGGTCTGCAGCGGCAGGATGCTCCGGGTCGACATGAACGGCGAAGAAGAC
>CAYXGR010000148.1:4536-7403 GCA_964464525.1 uncultured Planctomycetaceae bacterium | reverse complement strand
GGTTCGCACCGGTTGGAAACCGGTGCCACAGTTCCGCCTGTGGTGTCATGGACCCCGGGAGGGGAGTCCATGACAGTTCCCGCGACCCCAGCGTAGGACGCGTCATCAGGCCCATCTGTTGACCTGGCGGATCAGCGAATCCGAGCCCCGAGCGCAAGCGAGTGGGACCGATGGTCAACAGCCGACTCCAGCAAGAACCCCACATTAACACGCCGGAGTTCTCAATATAACCCGTGTAGAGTGTCACGGACCCGCGGGAGGGACACCCTGAGGACCGGAGCGGGAACGCATTGTACCAGGCAACTGGCATCCAGCTCAGTGGAGAAAAGACGCGCTCAGCCGATTCCGAAATCCGTGTTTGTCCACAGGACGTTGATGTTGGGTTCACGATCCAGCCAGGCATACTCCTCCTTGAACCAAGCCAAGATCTCCGCGTCCATCAGACCGTCGCTCAGGCGGTTTTCCGTGAAGAGGTTCACAATCCCGTATTTGAAGCGACTTCTCATCAAGTCGATATCGCGGCGGATGATCTCCGGCGTCTGACCTCGGAAGCCGATCATGAGGCAAATCGAATCCGTCGCCGCCGCGACCTCATCGGGCGAAGACCAGTGCATCGACTTGTTCAGAACCCCGTTTCGCAGGGCGTCGTCAAAGGTTTCCACACCCAGAAACAGGTGGGTGGGGACTTCGAAGAACCGCCGTGTTGCCTCGTATTCCTTGCGATAGGCCCAATAGGATTCGGTCCAGAACTCGCGGATGCCCTTGTCCCGGATCACGTCTCGTATCCGCTCGCGAACGGTCGGCGGAAGTTCCTGGATGGAGCCGCTGTTGATCACCATCAGCCGACCAAACTCGCCAGTGACTTTATCCAGGTTCTCCTTCGCCGTTTGCTCGATCAGGTCGTGGTCCTCGGTGTTATCGTCAATGTAGTCGCAGAAGGCGCATCGGCTCCAGACGCAGGGCAGCCCCCGAAGCAGGAGCACCTCACGCGGGTGCTTCCCCCGATACTTGGCGTAGCGAACGAGGTTCATCTTCTGTATATTAGGTGATTCGTGGGGGTTCTCCCACTCCCGCCGGTCGTCCCCCATCGGCGCCACGGTCCGTAGGTGCCTGGATCCCATCACGCAAGACGGAATGAGCCCACAACCCAAACCCGAGTTCGAGCTGACTGATTTTATCGATGTCGCATCGCTCCAGGCCCTTCAGGACGGCTTCGCCGCGTTGACTGGGATCACGACGAGCATACGCGACCCACATGGACACCCGATCACCCGGACGGCGGCTAAGCCCCGCTTTTGTGAATGGATGAGTTCCACCGCCTCCGGGGAGGCGGCCTGCAAGACCAGCCATGTTGCGGCGTCGGGGCTGGCGAAGGACCAGGCGGTTCCCTGCGTGACTCGGTGCCACGCCGGTCTGTCGCAATATGTTGCCCCCATTCTGCTGGAGGGCCGACACCTCGGGACGATCCTGCTCGGCGATCGGCCGGAGTCTCCCCTCGTGGGGGGAAACGTGGCGGAACTGGCGAGGACACACGGCCTGCCCGGTGATGAACTCCTTGCGGCAGCGGGCTGCTTGGATGACTGGTCAGATGGGTCGATGTCGGCGGCAGCCGGATTTATTCAGCAGTTGGCCTACACGATTGCTCAACTCTGCTACAACGCCCACCAGCTCCGCTGTCGGATGGACGATCTGGCGGCGGTCCATGATGTGGCGGCCAAGTTGGCCGGTCGTGTTGAATTGCAGGAGATCCTGGACACGGCTACGCGGCAACTGATGGAAACAATGGGGCTTCGGGCCGCGGCGATCCGGCTGTTGGAGGAGGAGACCGGCGTTCTTCGAATCGCCTCGGTCTGTAACCTGTCCCCGAGCTACCTCGACAAGAAACCGATTCCGGCGACGGCAAGCCCGATCGACCGGGAGGCGCTCGAAGGCCACACGGTCTATATTCGCGATCTGCGAACCGACGCGCGAACCTACTACAAGAGTAAAGCCCGCGAGGAGGGTTTGATCAGCGCGTTGGTGGCGCCACTGCAATCGGACGGAAGGCCGATCGGCGTACTTCGCGGCTACATGGATCGGGTTCATGAGTTTTCATCGTTTGACGCATTGCTGATGGAGGCGATCGCTTCGCAGGTCGCGGCGGCCATCGTGAACGCACGGCTCCGACGCGATGCGGAGGAGGCCGAGCGGTTGAATCGTCAGGTTCGGCTTGCGGGCGAGGTTCAGCGGCGGATGATTCCCAGCGTCACTCCGGTCAATCGCCATTATGAATTCGGTTGTGTCTATCAACCCAGTGCCGAACTCGGGGGCGACTTCTATGACTTTCTCGAGTATTCCAACGGGGAGATCGGCCTTGTCATCGCAGACGTGGTGGGGAAGGGGATGCCGGCCTCGCTGATGATGGCCAGTGCCCGATCGGCCCTTCGTGCCCATGCGACCTGCATCACCGAAATCAGCGAGCTGATCGGCGAGGTGAATCTGCGCCTCTGCCGGGACACGCTGCCGGCCGAATTTGTCACCGCATTTTACGCCGTGCTCGATTCCGGAGGACGTCAACTTCGCTATTGCAATGCCGGACATGAGCCGTTACTGCTTCTGCGTGGGGATACGGTGCGATCGCTGGACGTCGGCGGGCTGGTACTTGGGATCGACTGTGACGCGAAGTATGAATGGGGGGAAGAGGTTCTGGAACCGGGGGATCTCCTCGTGCTCGTGACCGACGGCGTGGTCGAGGCCATGAATTATGACGACTTGGCTTATGGGCGTGAACGGCTTATTGACTCGATCGTGCGATACGGTGGCGAGACCCCGGTGTTACCAATTGACCAGGTGGCGAAGCAGATTCTCTGGGACGTTCGCCGATTTGC
>CAYXGR010000148.1:0-4436 GCA_964464525.1 uncultured Planctomycetaceae bacterium | reverse complement strand
GTGGTGACGGCGGTTCCCTGGTTGTTGTAGGCGTCGAGAAGTTCACCGGCGAGGCGGTCCTTCATCGGCCGGCCCTTCTTGGCGCGGGCGGCATCGATGAGCCAACGAATCGCCAGAGTCTGGCTGCGCTTGGGGTTGACCGACATAGGCACCTGGTAGTTGCTGCCGCCGACGCGCTTGCTGCGAATCTGGACGGAGGGGCGTACATTGTTGACGGCCTTTTCGAAGATCTCGATGGGTGGTGTATCCTTGATCTTGGTCGAGACGCTGTCCAAGGCATCGTAGAATACGCGCTGTGACACTGTTTTCTTGCCCTGTTTCATCATGCAATTGATGAATTTCGAGGCGAGTATGCTATCGAACTTCGGATCGGGCCGAAGCTGCGATTGGGAAGCGGTCCATTTTTTGTAGCCCATGATTCTCTCTTATGACGGTTTCTCTTGATAACCCTTACTTGGGTCGTTTGGTTCCGTATTTGCTGCGGCTTCGGTTTCTTCGAACGCCGAACTTTTCCTGTTCCTCGACAGCGGCGCAATCCAGCACCCCCCGGATGACATGATAACGAATGCCGGGCAGATCCCGCACACGGCCTCCTCGGATAAGAACGATGGAGTGTTCCTGAAGATTGTGACCGATGCCGGGGATGTAGGCCGTGACCTCACGGCCATTGGAGAGGCGGACCCGGGCGACCTTCCGAAGCGCGGAGTTCGGCTTCTTGGGGGTCATCGTCTTGACGATGAGACAGACGCCGCGTCGCTGGGGGCAATTATCCATATCTCGGGATTTGGATTTCTTGCGTTCGATCTCCCGCGGTGATCGACAGAGTTGATTGATCGTTGGCATTGAATCCTCGATTGATGCGCGCTGTTAATTCTCTCGCCCCGAAGGGCCACCTGGTTCCAAGCCCGCTAGCCTACACCGAAAGCGGGTCCTTCGTCAATATCAGTTTGACGGTTCGCCGGGCTGCGAACCCTCCTCCACTGTCGCCGTGCCGCCGCCATCGACCGAGCCGGTGACGGGTGGGGCACCTCCCCCGAGGGGTGCGCCGCTGTCAAGCGCGACGGAGGCCTCCATCTTCACTTGTTGTGGAACCCCCGCCGTAGAGGCCAAGGCCTTCTCCGGAGAATCCGTGGCCGGCGCGATCACTTCAGGCATGCGAATCACGGGGACATCTTCCTCAATCGGTGTCCCGATGTGCTCGATACTCAAATTCTGATAAGGCTGAAAGGCCGTGCCTGCCGGGATCAAGTGTCCCAGAATCACGTTTTCCTTCAAGCCGCGAAGTGGATCTTTGGCGGAACTCAATGCCGCCTCGGTCAGTACCTTGGTCGTCTCCTGGAAACTCGCCGCGGAGATGAACGAATCGCTCGAGAGCGCGGCCTTGGTGATTCCAAGAAGCTGGGTGGTGGCCGTGGCAGGCTTGGGCTTACGCCCCTTGGCGGGCGCCTTGCCCTCGTCATCCAAGGTATCGTTGGTGCTGTTGAGCTCCTCCTTGAGGACGATCTGGCCTTCATGGTAATCCGAATCGCCCGGATCGGAGATCTTCACGCTGCGGGACAGGGATTTGTTATTCGCCTGGAAACGGAACTTGTTGGGTATCTCGCCGGGCAACAAATCGGAATCGCCAGGATTATCCACCTTCACCTTGCGGAGCATCTGGCTGAGGATGACTTCGACGTGTTTGTCGTTGATACCCACATTCTGAGATCGATAGACAGTCTGGACCTCGCGGATGAGATAGCTGTGGAGGGCCTCCTCCCCCTTGATGGCGAGAATGTCGTGCGGTACGAACGGACCATCGCAAAGCGGATCGCCTGCATCGACACGATCGCCTGCGTGAACAAGCAAGTGCTTGTCCTGGGGCACGTGGTGGTCGCGGGGTTCGAGATCTTTGCTGTCAGGATGGATGATGATCGTCATTTTCCCGCGGCGCTTGTCACTGCGAATCTCGACGGTTCCTGAAATCTCCGCCATGATGGCCGGACTCTTCGGCTTTCGTGCCTCGAATAGCTCCGTCACGCGAGGAAGGCCACCGGTGATGTCCTGGGTGCCTGCGAGTTCACGCGGCCGCCGGGCGAGTAGCCAGCCAGCCTTGACCTCCTGCCCCTCCACAACCTCGATTCGGGCCTTGGCTGGAAGATAGTGGTATTCAAGAATCTTTCCTTCGGAGTCTTCGATGATGACCTGGGGATTCTTGTCGCCTCGGTGCTCGACAATAATATATTTTGAGGATCCCTTGGCTTCGGCATCCAACCGCACCGTTTCGCCCTCGATGATATCCTGGAAACGTATGAAACCCCCCGCCTCCGCGAGGATCGGCGTGAGGTGAGGATCCCAGGTCGTCAGGACGGTGCGGCGTTTGACGAGATCGCCTTCCCTCACATGAACTCGGCCGCCATAGGGAATCTTGTAGCGTTCAAGTTCGCGGCCCTTGTCGTCGTTAATGGCCAACTCACCGTTCCGCTTCAGAACGATCAAGTATTGCTCTTTCGTCTCCAGATCGGTGAACTCGACCGCGTTGAGATCGTGAAACTGAACGATTCCCTCGTTGATGCACTTGATGTCGTTCTCGATGACGGCTCGCGCAGCGACACCGCCGGTGTGAAAGGTCCGCATCGTCAACTGGGTGCCCGGCTCGCCGATCGACTGTGCGGCGATGATGCCGACGGCCATGCCTTCCTCGACGAGCAGCCCGGTAGCCAGATCCATGCCATAGCACCGGGCACAGGTGCCGTTGGGACTTTCGCAGGTCAGCGGGCTGCGGACACGAACCTTCTCGAGCCCGAGTCCGCCCTCGGCGGGGGAATTCTCGATCTTACGTGCGATTTCGGTCGTGATGATCTCGTTCTCCTTGACGATAATTTCGTCGGAGACGATATGGCGGATGGTATCTCTGGCGACGCGACCAATGATGGATTCGGACAGTGGGATATCCACCTCCTCGCCCTTGTAGGTGACGCCCTTGGTGATCCCTTTGATGGTCTTGCAGTCTTCAATGTAGACAATCAGGTTCTGGGCGACGTCGGCGAGCTTACGGGTGAGGTATCCGCTATCGGCGGTTTTCAGGGCGGTATCGGCCAACCCCTTTCGAGCACCGTGTGTGGAACTGAAGTACTCCAACACGCTCAGGCCTTCCCGAAAATTGGCCTTGATGGGGGTCTCGATGATTTCACCCGAAGGCTTGGCCATGAGCGCACGCATACCCGCCAACTGTCGAATCTGATCGACGCTGCCACGCGCACCGGAGTCGGACATGAGGTAGATGGGATTGAGGTATCGCTTCGCGCCTGGATCGTCTCGATGACAGTAGCCCATCTTATCGTTTCGATAGTCGTTTTTGAATTCGGCCATCATCGCCTCGGTCACCTCTTCGCGAACGTGGACCCAAATATCGATCAGGGCGTTGTATCGCTCCATGTCGGTGATAGCACCGTGTTGGAAGGCCTTGACGATGCGATCGACCTTTTTCTGAGCGCCATCGATGATGCCCTTTTTCTTCTCCGGAATGCGCATGTCGGTCAGACCAAAGGAGAGACCGGCGAGGGTGCTGCGTTTGAACCCCAGTTCCTTGATGCGATCGAGCAGGTCGATGGTCTCGGAACGGCCGAGAAACTTGTAGCAATCCGCAATGACTCGGGCTGAGCCCTTGGAACTCAAGGGGCAATTGAAAAACGGCATCTCCTTGTGAAGAATGTCGTTGAAAATCAGTCGGCCGACAGTCGTGTCGATCCTGTGGTTTTTCGGTATGGGGCCGGCCAATTCCTTGTGATTCTCGACAATCAACTCGCGGTCGACGCGTACCCGAATCAGTGTATGAATGTCGAGCTTTCCGATGTCATAGGCGAACAGTGCCTCTTCGGGTGTCGAGAAGCATCGCAGATGTCCCGGTTCTTCCGAGGCCTCCCGATAATCACAGGTGAGATAATAGATTCCCATCACGATGTCCTGGCTGGGCGACATGATGGGCGCCCCGCTGGCGGGGCTGAAGATATTGTTTGTCGCGAGCATCAGGACATGGACTTCTGCCTGGGCCTCGATGGACAACGGGAGGTGAACCGCCATCTGGTCGCCGTCGAAGTCGGCGTTGAAGCCTCGACAGACCAGCGGGTGAATCTTGATCGCGTTGCCCTCGACGAGGACGGGCTCGAAGGCCTGGATTCCCATCCGGTGCAAAGTCGGCGCTCGGTTTAGCATGACGGGATGCTGGCGGATGACCTCTTCCAGAATATCCCAGATTTCCTGATCGCGTCGCTCGAGCATTTTCTTCGCGGACTTGATCGTGTCGGCCAGACCCAGCTCCTTCAGCCGGCGAATGATAAAGGGCTGATAAAGCTCGAGGGCGATTCGCTTGGGGAGACCCACCTGATGCAATTTCAGTTCCGGGCCGACGACGATGACGCTTCGGGCGGAGTAGTCGACGCGTTTGCCAAGCAGGT
>CAYXGR010000147.1:0-7444 GCA_964464525.1 uncultured Planctomycetaceae bacterium | reverse complement strand
CGCCTTGGGCGATCGGGGCTTACATTCACTGATCCGCTCATCCCGAGCAGAGCGGAAGCCTGACCAGCCCGTCCAATCCGGTCTTTTTATCGGCAACTCATCTCACGCATCGGCTTCCATCATTACAGACAGGTGCTCGCAGACAACGCCTTATGTCGTCACCCTTTACGCCACGTGTGAACCCTCTGAAACCGAAGCTATCCGATGAATCCTCTTGAACCGATATGGATCTGCACGGAAATGGAACATTGCGGACGGATCATGTCATCCACTCCCCATCATGATCCGGAATTGAGCCTCCCTTCCGCAACAGTGGATACGGCATGGACACGCAAGTGGCGATAAGTGATATCGGAATGGATTATTTTTTAGATTTCTTCAGTGGAGGCGCCCTTGACTCTGTCTCGTGGATTCTGGTAATATGCGCTCGTTGTCGTGATCGATCCGGCTTTATCGGAATAGCATTGCGACACGAGGGGTTACAGGATAAGGAGCGATTGCGGCCTCTCAATCGAGGGTGGAGTGGACCGCATTCCCAAACCACATGGCGGGCCTTAACCGACCGTCCGCAAATACCGATCTCTCCGACCGGATTGGATGCGGGACAGAAGAGATTTCCTTGGGGTGAAGCCTCTGTACCAGTATCACTAATTGTCATGAATCAACGCCGTCCGACCGCGTGCGCGGAGACGGTGGGTTTTCGTTTTATGCGTGTTGGGAAGAATACGAACAGTTCTATTATTGTCTTCTTTTTGGATGAAGGAGCAGGTTGATGAAAAAACGAACAGTATTGGCCGTGGCCCTCGCACTCGTCGCGTGTACGAGTTGGGCTGTAATGAGCGTAATCGCCGACCCGGGCGACGGAAGCCAGGTCGTTTCATCGACCGTTGACGGAACGCCGTCGACGGTCCTTGAAGTGGTAGGACCTCCCGATGCGGGGGACAATCCCGATGTGAATGATGGCCCTCCCATTCTCCTTGAGAGTGTGTCGGCCACACCATCGAAGGCCGGTGGTGGAAACATCGGAGCGCCGCGGGCCTTGTGCGGAGGCTCGACGACGATTTCGTTGAACAACGACCAGACCACCGTCGGGGGAACCGTTCTCTGCAGCAATCAGATGAACCCCGGAACGGAAAACTCCTGGGCTCGTTGTTTTCCGGCCAGTCTGTTTTCGGCTCCCAACCCGCCTTTCAACCTCACCTGCCTGGACATGGCGCTCTCAACCGACAGCGCGTTCGTTCCGGCCGATGGCCCGTACGACACCGAAGTCGTCATCAGCTTTATCGCCGACTGTAACGAGGCCACGGTCGAGGGAATCGGATTCGGTGGAGCCCTTATCCAGCGAACCATCGTCGTCTCCCTGCCGGGCGACAGCAGTCTGGATGGGACCTTCCTCAACGTTCCCGTCGTTCCCCCGTTGGTCATTGACGGTGGCTTGAATGGTGGCCTTCTCGTCGAATGGCACAACTTCGGCGGAGTCGGCACAAGCAATATGTCGCCGGGTGCCAATCCCGCCGGCTCGACCTGTTCTCCGCTTTCGGGTGGATGCTCCTACCTGTGGGCCCCGCCCTGCGGTATCACCACCTACCAGGATGAGCAGCAGGTTGGCGGTTTCACCGGCGCCCTGCTCTACAACCTCGGCGGCGATCCCTTCAACGTACCGGTCGCCTGCTGCACCAACAGCTCGGGCCTCTGCGATGACACCGGAGCGGTCCTGGCCGGTGACTGCCTGGGAGCGGATAAACGATTCCTCCTGCTCGGCCCCCCCGACAACTTCACCTGTGCCTCGTTCGATCCGCCCTGCGGGTTGGGCGCCTGTTGTAACAACGACGGCACGCCCGACGGACTTTGTGTGCTCAATACACTGACCGCTTGTGCGCCCGTGGGAACCTTCCCACCGCCTCCCATTGGAGCGAACTTCCGTTGGACGGGCGGCGTGAACTGCGCTGATGTGAGCTGCGCGCCTCCGCCGTTGAATGACGACTGTCGTTTCGCGGACCCGTTGACCGGCGCCCACGTAAGCGTGCCGTTCACCTCATTGGGAGCGACCACACTCCTGCTTCCGTCTGATCCGCTTCCATGCGGCGACATCTTCAAGGATGTCTGGTGGACCTACACGGTGCCGGCGGTTCCCGGCGGCGTCCTGGTTGTCAGTACCATCGGCAGCAGTTACGACACCTCCTTCACGGTGTACGCCAACCAGACCACTCCCCAGGCCCGCTGTGGTGATATCTCCAATGGGATCATTCTGGAACTGGATACCGGCGGTGACACGACCTGTCGAACCGACGACATCAGCGGCAACAACGCCCTCTCCTACATGATCTACGCACCACTCGCAGGATTTGCCGGCGGTGAAGTGCTGACCATCCGTGTCGGCGGCCCCGGTGCCAACGACGGCGGCGATGGATTTTTGAACATCGATTACATCGGGATTCCGGGTTTCGAAACCCGCTGCTGCTTCGCCGACGGCACCTGTACCGACACTGATACGGGAACCTGCGAGGCAACGGGCGGCTTCTGGAATACCGAGACCGACTTCTTCGAGGGCATCCTGCCGGATCCGCTCGTCCCTGAGACGGGCGAGTTCTTCGGACTCGGTTGCAGTACCCTCCCGTGTTCGCCAGCCGGCAACGCCTGCTGGAATCCCCTCGATCTCTTGCCGCTCCTGCCTGGCCCGCCGGTCACCGACGTCCGCCAGCAGGTCAGTCTGACGACCCGCGAGAAGCTCTACCTGAAGTGGACTCTCTCGGCCGGCGAGACTATCACCATCGACACCTGCGGCACCTCCGAGAGCGTCAATGGTTTTGATACGATCATCGAGGCATTCGGTGATATCGGATTCGGCGCTTCCGGAAACACCAACGCCGATTGCACCATACCGATCACCACAAGCATCACCGGCGGTGTCAATGACACCTGTGGTATTCCGGATGACGCCCAGCTCTGTCGAGTCGGCACAAACTCCTGTATGTGCGTGAGCTTCGACGACGCGGTGAACGCCGGGACTCCGTTTGACCCGCCGAATTTCAACACGGTTACCGTCATCTTCTGCATCGGTACGCCCAACACGGGGACCGACACGGCCGTCAACTCGGTCGATCCGGTCTTGAACCCGTTTGATCCGCCTGCTGACGTGGTTGTCGGTGCCATCACCCGAACCGCCTGCGTCATCTGCGAAACGGTTGGCGATCTGCCTGGCGAGATCTTCGAAGTGGACGGTGCTCAGGTCTTCCCGATCGACGAGTCCACTGTTGTGGGCAACCCCGAGCTGGCCTGTGCCGACGGTTTGTCGAACCGCTTCAACGACGGCTGCAGCGTCGGCGGACTCCTCCAGACGGTGGCGATCGCCGAGCCGGTGCATGACGCCGCACCGATCTACATGTACGGTTCGGTCGGTGTTTACAATGACCCGAACTTCAGTCAACGTGCTGATCAGGACTGGTATTCGTTCACCCTCACTCAGACCTCGCGGCTCACCGCACGTCTGGTGAGTGCCGAATTCCTGGCCCAAATGGTCATCTTCCGTGCCGGTGCCCTGGATCCGTGCAACATTGGCGGCCTCGCACTGACGACGACTCTGGACTGCGTTGACTCCAGCTTCACGGTCGATGCCTGTGCCGGCGATTACTTCCTGGTAATCCGCAGTGCGGCGCCGAGCAAGCCACCGTGTGGTGCCGAGTATCTCATGGGCATCAGCAGCACTGCCGTTCCGCCGGGCACTCACTGCACCTGTCCGGCTGACTTGAACAATGACGACAGTGTCAACGGTCTGGATATCGAGATGTTTATCTCGACCGTCCTGAACCCGCCGGTGGCCCTGCCCGATCCGGTCGGCCAAACGTTGGGCGGATGTTTCGTCCAGGCGGCTTGTGCGGCGGATGTCGACGGTGACGGCGACGTCACTCTCTCCGACGTTCCCGGATTCACCGCGGCCCTTCTGGCCGGCATCCCGTGTGCGGCGGTGCCGCCTTGCCAGGCGACGAACAAGTGTCAGATCCCAACCCAGCAGGGTAATGGTCCGGGTGGTACGCTGTGTATCTTCGACGATGTAACTCGTACTCTGACGGGTGCGGATAACTTCACCGCCGAGGAAGATGGTCTGGTCAGTTCCGCCTGCTGGTGGGGCACCATGAATACCACGACCGCGCCGTGTTCAAACCCCTTGGGCGACGGCGTAACAACGTTCAACATCCGTTACTACGACGATGCCGCCGGCCTACCTGGCACCCTGATCGCCGAGTTCCTGGGGGTCACCCCAGCGGCGAATCTCACGGGCGAAGTGCTCGCATCCGGTATTGGCGACCTGGTGGAGATCGAGTTCACGGCCAGCCATGCACCCGTCGCGGTGGCGGCAGGTCAGTGCTACTGGATCGAAATCCAGGGTGACTCGTCAGCGGCTTGTTTCTTCTGTTGGGAGACGGCTCCGGCGGGTGACGGACTTTCGGTTCAAAGCGCCGGTGCACCGTTCGTGCTCGGTGACGAGAACACCTTCGACCTGGCGTTCTGCGTGGATGTCCGGATTGCCAGTAATGGTTGTGCCGGCCCGGTCACCGATCCGGTCGGTCAGTGCTGCTACATTGGCGAGCTCGGTCCTCTGTGTGTTGAGACGACTTCGATCCGTTGCACCGTCACCTATGACGGCTACAACTTCGATCCGGCTGCCGACTGCACGGTTTGCTGTCCGGCACCGAGTTGCGAAGTCACCTGCCAGGCGGGTGACCAGCTCGAACCCGAGGGTTGTGGCTTCAACAAGAACGAGGGCTGTAATAATGGCCAGGCCATTCCCACGTTCGCAACCGTCATGGGTAACAATGGCGTTCTCGGGCAGATTGCCTGTCAGAGTCCGGCACTGCCGCCGGTCAGCATCTGCGGCACGATCCCGGGCAACGTGTTGGACTTCAATGACGACTGGTACGAGTTCAACGTGCTCCAGCCTGGCTTCCTGACCATGACCTTCGAGACGTCGAACGATAATTCAGCCTTCCTGCTGACGATCGATCCGGCGACTTGTACTACGACAGGACTTGCCACGGCCACATCCAATGGGGACTGTCTGCCGGCAACGGATCAGGCATTCTTTGCGGGTGGCCTGGTCTATGTGGTCGTTCAAGGTTCGCAGGCCAATTCACCGGCCTGTGGTAGCCCTGAGGCGAGCTATCGTGTCAGTCTCGGCTGTGCGTCGGAAGCGGCTTGTGTACCAGCGCTTACCTGCCCGCCGGGCAGCACAGTCGAGTTGGAGGCCTGTGGTCTTGACACCAACGGTGGTTGCAATACCACGCCACCGGCGCCGCCGGCCTTCGAGGCGATGACGCTGCCCTGTCCGGGCACGGTCACCGTCTGTGGAACGGCGCCAACACTCGGCGCCCTCATCGGTCGTGACACCGATTGGTGGGGTCCGGTCACGCTGGCTGCCGACACCGACGTCACGGTGACACTGACCTCCGACTTCACGGGGGTTGCCTTCGCCGTCGAGGTTACGGATTGTGCGAACGTTGTTATCAGCAACGGTTCCGCGATCTCCGGTGGTTGTGTTCCCGCGACCTTCAATGAATGCCTGACGGCCGGATCCTGGGCCTTCTTCGTGGCCCCCTCGAATCCGGATGGGTCGATTCGAACTGAAGGCTCGCCGTGTGCCGCTCCTACCAACCCGTCTTATGTCATGGATATCACCTGTGGTAGCCCATGCGTGTCGGGTAGCACTGGAGTGGTCTGCGGTGCGGAACCGCTGGGCTGCCAGAGTCCGAACCTCACCTCCGGCAACCTGAGTGATCAGGACCAGGGAACCAGCGTCATCGACGACTTCGTGGCCATTGCAACCGGCAACGTCACGTCGATCTGCTGGTGGGGATTCCAGAATGATCTCCTCATTCCGGGTCCGCAGGATTGCACAACGGCGACTGATTCGTTCGAGATCACCTACTACGCCGATGGCGTGGACAACCGGCCCGATACTGCCACGATCGTGGGCGGGCCGTTTGCGGTGACTCCAACACGGACGGTCGAGATGACCACCGCCGGTTCGACGGTCTACCGCTACAACCTGGCGGCGCCGCACGCTCCGGTACCGGTCACGGTCGGTGTTTGCACCTGGGTTGAGATCAAGCAGACCAACGGCGACTGCTTCTGCAGTTGGTTCTGGATGAACTCCGACCAGGCCAGCGGCAACGGCCGACTGGTGGACAACACCGCCGGTGTCCTGACACCGTTCTTCAACGACGCTGCGTTCTGCGTGGATGTCGCGGTTGATCCGGGTGTCTGCCCGGTCCTGGGTGCCTGCTGCATCGTGCCGATCGACGTTCCGGTCTGTATCGCGACCGAAACGGAAGCGGCCTGTCTGGCACGGCTCGAGGCTCCGGAATGGCATCGGTTCGACGATTGTGCGACGTTCACCTGCCCGGTGCCGCCGCAGGATTCGTGCTCGGCTGCCGGTGACATCACGGCGTTCATCAACGGTGCGTCGATCACCGGTGACAACACCACGGCGACGCCGCCGCAGCACGACGGCAACCCCGCGATGCGCGATCCCGAACTGCCGGCAGGTTCACCGACCTGTCAGTGGAACGGCGTTCCCGATGATGTTCACAACACCGTGTGGTGGAAACTCGTTGCACCGGCCAACGGATCGATTACGGTCCAGACCTGCGACAGTCCGGCCTCCAACGGTGCGAATAATCGTGATACCATCATCGCCCTGTACTCCACGCCGGATGGTACCTGTACCGTCCTGACGGAGGTCAACTGCGCCGAGGACACCTGCTCCGCCAACGGCGGCGGCGCCTCGCCGGATTACTTCAGCAGCTTCAGTACCAGCCTGCTGACACCGGGTGCCACCTACTACCTGATGCTGGCAAACACGGGTAGCTGGGCCGGCTCGAATCCGGGTCCGTTCCAGGTGGACATCAGCTCGCCGTAAGGGCGCATATAAGCTGGTCCGGTCGCTATGACATGAGCGGCTGAGGCCAACATGAAGTTCAATCCACGTCGGCCCTCGTGAGTCACTGACTCCGGGGGCCGGCGTTTTATTTGGCACGTTCTCCCAGGGTCCATGACACTCTACGCGGGTTATATTCAGGACTGCGGCGCGTCAATGTGGGGTTCTTGCTGGAGTTGGCCGTTGACCATCGGTCCCACTCGCTTGCGCTCGGGGCTCGGATTCGCTCATCCGCATGATCAACAGATGGGTCTGATGACCCATCCTACGCAGCGGGAATGATTCCGCTCGCCGCCGCTCGGGGGTCGGATGGGTAAGCCCGTTGAAACGGACTGAATGGAGTGAGGGTGCGGCGTAACCGGTCCCAAAGGGACCGGCCTGAAGCCCGCCTTCGGCGGGGAAGCCCCGTGAACGGGGCTGTTTTGGAACGCTCAGCGGGATTGAGTTATGAAAGCCCGGCTGAAGCCGGTGGCAAACAATAAAACTGCCCAGCCGAAGCGGCAATGGAAT
>CAYXGR010000146.1:0-7455 GCA_964464525.1 uncultured Planctomycetaceae bacterium | reverse complement strand
AAAAAACTATCCGGCTTAAGCCGGCATGGAATCCGCCGATTCTGTCATGGACCCGATCATCACCGGTGGCGACTCGGGCCGTTGACTTCAAGCCGCCACAGGGGGAAGATACCGGTGATTTCACGGTGTCCGCCCCATGATTCGGCGGGCCATTCAACGTTCCAAAAGAGGATTTTCATCATGTTTGCCAAAAAAATGCTCCCACTGTGTGTCCTGTTTCTGTTCGTCTCCCCCATCCACGCCCAGACTCCCGGAGTGGCCGATCCGGCGATGAAACCACCCCCCCCGGATTCGGCCCTGTTGAAACAGTACACGCCGCTGATCCATAAACGGATACGATTCATCAACAAGGCGTACAAGTTGAACATGGATACGATCGGGAAGTTGTTACAAGACTGGACGATCCTGGTCCCGGACCACGACGCCTATATGATGGAATACGAGCAGACCCTCCGCCTGCGGACCGCCTCCCTCCGGATCGCCCGGAAGAATCAGAACATCAGTCCGGAGATTCTCACGCGAGTCATCACCAAGTTTGAAAACGAAATCTACCAGATTCACGAGAACGCCCCGCTAAGCCTGACCCAACTCGTGAAAATGGTGGAGAAGGATTTATCTCCGGAACAGGTTTCCAATGGCCGCTCGGCCTTGCGTAAGGAATTCGCGGCAGTCCTGAAAGACAAGCAGTTGATGATCGACAAGCTGGACCGCCTCACAATGGGGCCGATCGGCATGCCCGACCCTGAACCGACCTTCGAAGAGCGAGAACGTGAACTGAAGCAGCGCATCAAGGACGAACAAAAACTCGTCAAGGCCACTCAACAGCCCAACCCAACGACTCCCACCAATACCCAGGCCAATAAAACCCCACGGCAGCCACCCCAGCCCACCACACCGCCCAAGCCGCTTCCGCCGGCCCCAGCAGTCGCGGAATGGACCAAGACGCTCGAGACCACTGCGTCAAAATACAAGTTTTCGGAAGAGCAGATCAAGGCCGCACAGCGGGTCCTTAAAAGCTGTGTGACGCGGGCCGAGAACCACCTGAAAAAGAAAAAGGCCGACTACGAGAAGGCCGAGAAACTGACCAACGCCGACCAAAAGGACAAACAGATTCGCACACTCAATAAGACGCTGGACAAGCTGTACAACGAGTTGTCCCAGCGTGTGGAATCCATCGCCTCGATCGAACAGAAGCAGGGACTCGTGAAGACAGCCTCCCAAAAGGACTCCAAGGTCCAGTAGCAAAACCTGTATGCATGATCGCCCGGAGGTGATGTCTTGAGGAAGCCTGCCGTACTGGTGACCGGCGCGAGTGGGGAGGTCGGGTACGGCCTGATCGAGCGTTTCGGCCGGGGCGATGACCGGCAGGTCATCGCCCTCGACATCAAACAGCTCGAAGAACCCCTGCGGGAGATGTGCTCGACCGCCATCATCGGCGACATCCTCGACAAAAACCTCCTCCAGCGCCTCGTCAGCGAATACGAAATCCACGCCATCTACCACCTCGCCGCCCTCCTCAGCACCCGCGCCGAATATACCCCCGACACCGCCCACCAGGTCAACGTCGAGGGCACTCTCAACCTCCTCAAGCTCGCCCACGAGCAGGCCCGTTGGCACGGTCACCCCGTCGTCTTTCTCTTTCCCAGCTCGATCGCCGTCTATGGCCTGCCCAATCTCGAAGAAAAACAGCGAGCCGGTCGCGTCCGCGAGACCGACTGGAACTTTCCAACGACCATGTACGGCTGCAACAAGAGTTACTGCGAACAACTCGGCCGATACTACACCCGCCACTATCGCCAGTTGGCCGCCGAAATCACCCCGACGGGCGTAGATTTCAGATCGATCCGGTTTCCCGGTCTCATCAGCGCGGCAACGATCCCCATGGGTGGAACCAGCGACTACGCCGCCGAGATGATCCACGCCGCCGCCCAGGGCATCCCCTACGACTGCTTCGTCTCCGAGGAGGCACGCATCCCCTTCATGGTCATGCCCGACGCCATCAGGGCCCTGGTCCAACTGGCTGCCGCGAAGCCCGAACGGCTCACTCAGCGGGTCTACAACATCACTTCGTTCAGCCTCAGCGCCGCCGAGCTGAGAGATCATGTGCTCCGGGCCTTCCCCGACGCGAAGATCGGCTTCAAACCCGACGCCCCGCGCGCCCGCATCCTCGACACCTGGCCCGCCGATGTCGACGACTCCCCCGCCCGCCGCGACTGGGATTGGAAGCCCGAATTCGACCTGACCGCTGCCTTCGATACCTACCTCATACCCGGAATACTCAGACGCTATCAGAACACAGACGCCGACATATCAAACCGCGATTCCTTCACTCAATCCGCACGGCGAGGACACTGAATCATGACGCACCTCTGGAAATCGATCGATCGAGACCTCGACACCCTCCGGCAGGCCGGTCAGCACAAGGAACTCAAAAACCTCACTCGGCCGATGGGGCCGATCACCACGATTGAAGGACTCGGCGAGATCGTCGTCCTCTGCTCAAACGACTATCTCGGCCTGGCCAACGATCCCGAAGTTGTTAATGCCGCCCTCGAGGCCCAGAAGCGTTGGGGCGCGGGCACCGCCTCGGTCCGGTTCATCTGCGGCACCTTCGACTACCACCGGGTGCTCGAGGAGAAAATCGCCGCCCTCTCCGCCACCGAGTCCGCCACCACCTACGTCTCCTGCTGGAACGCCAACGAGGCCGTCCTGCCGACGCTCATGGCCGCCGGCGGTGAATCCGTCATCGCCATCAGCGACGAACTCAACCACGCCTCGATCATCGACGCCATCCGCCTCGGTCGCCAGATCAACAAGGCCGCGAAGTCCAAGGTCTACAAACACTCCGATATGGAGGATCTCGATCGCGTCTTGAAGGAAAACGCCGCCGTCGAGAACAAGCTTGTCGTCACCGACGGCGTCTTCAGCATGGAGGGTGACATCGCCAATCTGAGTGAGATCCGCCGACTCTGCGATGAGCACGACGCCCTGCTCATCGTCGACGACTCCCACGGGGTCGGCGTCTGCGGCGAGACCGGCCGGGGCGTCGCCGAGCACTGCGGCGTCCACGGGAAAATCGACTGCATGACCGGCACCTTGGGCAAGGCCCTCGGTGGGGCCGCCGGCGGCTACGTCGCCTCCCGCAAGAATCTCATCGAATTGATGGTTCAGAAGTCGCGGCCGCAGTTGTTCTCCAACGCCCTGCCCCCGGCGACCGCCGGTGCGGCGACGAAGGCCATCGAGATCCTCACCCGCGACAATACCCGCGTCGAAAAGCTCCGCGAGAATGTGCATACGATGCGCGAGGGCTTGAAGAGCCGGGGCTTCGAGACCGTCGAAGGCCCCAGCGCCATCACCCCCATCATGATGGGCGAGACGGCGAAGGCTATCGCAGCGGGGAAACGCCTGCTCGAACTCGGCGTCTTCGTTATCGGCTTCGGCTTTCCCGTCGTCCCCGAGGGCACGGCCCGCCTCCGAGTCCAAATCTCCGCGGCCCACACGCACGCCCATCTCGAAAGAGCCTTGGATGCCTTCAGCAAGCTGTAGGGTGGGCATTGCCCACCACATGTTCTCACTTGTGTGCCACTGCTTCAAGCAGTGCAAATAGCCAAGGGTGTATCATCGTGGGGTGCCACCGGCAAGCTCTGCTTGCCAGTGCCTTCGTCAACAATTGGGTCTATCGTCCCGAGCGTCCCCATCACGGATAAGACAATGACCAACAACTGGGCCGTCGACCTTCACGATGTCCGTAAAACCTACGGCCGATCCATTCGCGCCCTCGACGGTGTCAATATCCGCGCCGCCCCCGGCGAAATCTTCGGCCTCCTCGGCCCCAACGGCGCCGGAAAAAGCACCCTCGTCAAGATCATGATGACCGTCGTCCAGGCCGACCGTGTCGAGGGAACCGTCCTCGGCCGACCCGTCGGCCACCGCCGGACGATGGCCCGCATCGGCTATCTCCCCGAGGCCCACCGCTTCCCCGCCTACCTCACCGGTCGCCAGCTCCTCGACTATTACGCGTCCCTTGCCGGGGTTCGTCGATCCGACCGCAACCGCCGCGCCGAGACACTGCTCCAGCGCGTCAGCATGGCCGAATGGGCCGACACCAAGATCGCCAAGTATTCCAAGGGCATGCTCCAGCGGCTCGGCATCGCCCAGGCCCTGATGAACGAGCCCGACCTCGTCGTCCTCGACGAACCCACCGACGGTCTCGATCCCATCGGCCGCCGCGACGTCCGCCAACTCCTGCTCGACATCAAGGCCGAGGGCAAGACGGTCTTCCTCAACTCCCACCTGCTCAGCGAGCTCGAGCTCGTCTGCGACCGGGTCGTGATCCTCATCGGCGGAAAGGCCGCGAAGGAAGGCCGAATCGAAGATTTATCCCAGGAAAAGCTGGAAACCCGCATCGTCGCCGACGGCGATCTCGCCTCCATCCGCGCCGAACTCGAACGCCTCGGCGGCAGCCTCGACGGCGACACGATCACGCTCAACCACCAGGACCGCCGCAGATTGAACGAGACGATTGACATCCTGCGATCTCGCGGCCACACAATCGAGTCCGTCACCCCGAAGCGATTCAGCCTTGAGGACATCTTCGTGCGGGCCATGGACGACAAGTCCGGCGGTGTCGGCGCCCTGCCCGTCGCCCGGCCGGCAAGCAAACCATTGGAGTAAGACCGTAATGCTGATCCTCCAACTCCGCGCCCTGATCGTCGATTGCTTCCGCGAGGCCCTCGACCGCAAGCTCTTCTGGGTCATGGCGGGCATCAGCGTCCTGATCGCCGCGGCGATGGCCTGCGTAGGCATGGACGAAACCGGTATCCATTTCCTCTTTGGAAAGTGGAATTTTGAGACGGATGTATTCGCTCCGGGCAACCCACGAGGCCCCGCCCTGATCGGAACCATCCTCACTTACTACATCGGAGATTTCTACATAGGTTGGATCGGCATCATCATCGCCCTCGTCGCCACAGCAGGCATCTTTCCCACTCTGATGGAACGAGGGGCGATTGACGTCGTTCTGGCCAAGCCCATCTCGCGTCCCATGATCTTCCTGGGCAAGTATCTCGGCAGCATGGTCTTCGTCGCATTGCAGGCGACGATTTTCATTCTCCTCACCTTCCTCGTCGTCGGCCTTCGATGGCACTGCTGGCTCTGGGCCTATCTCGGGTGCATCCCCCTCATCGTCCTGCTCTTCAGCTACGTCTACGCATTCTCCGCACTCTTTGGCGTCCTGACCCGAAGCGCCATGGCAGCCCTCCTGCTTGCCATGCTGTCCTGGATCGGGATCGTCGTCCCTCAACTGGCGCACGAAACCCTCGTTTCGCTCCCGGCCGTCATGCCCAATGCCAAAGTGGATAAAAACTGGATACGCCTCGCCAAGGCGGTCAAGACTGTCGTGCCCAACACCAGCGACATCACCTACATCGCCGGCAAGCTCATCGGCGCGGCAACGCCCACCGAGGCCACGGACCCGACGGACTATGCGTCGAGTCCAAAGGTTTCATCGTCGCCCGGCACACCGAAATCACCGCCACCGCGGGCGACTCCGTTCGCGCCCGATCCGAAAAAACTCAAGGAGGCCGAGCAAGAACTAAGCAACGTCGATCTCGCCACCTCAATCGGCTCCTCCCTCATCTTCGAGGCAATGATCGTCCTGATCGCCATGTGGAAGTTCAGCCGAAAAGACTTCTGATTGCGGATTATCGAATCCGAGCCCCGAGCGCAAGCGAGTGGGTCGATGCTCAATGGCCTACTCCAGCAAGAACCCCACACAACCCCCTCTTCTTTTCTTCTTTTTCTGTTACTCTTTAGCCGTTTGGCGTAAACCTTGTTTGCGGCCTTCCAGGGCGGGACATCTGAAATCTCAAATCTGAAATTCTGGAGGAAAGGCCCGATTTACTGCATTTCGCTAAAGTGTTTCCTTTTTCTATTTCTTGTTTTTGTTTTATTTTGACTTTTTGAAGTTTTGACTTTTCTACGTTTCCTCCCCCTTCAGCGTCCGCGACATCAGTTCGCTCAACGTCGCGATCACCTCCTTCCCCTCGAACAGCACCCCATGCACCGCCTCGGTGATCGGCATCTCCACGCCATGCCTTCGGGCCAGCGCATAGACGCTCTTCGTCGTCGGGATCCCTTCAATGACCGATGCGGTCGACGCCAGCACCTCCTCGACCTGCTTCCCCCGGCCAATCAGCTCGCCCGCCGATCGATTCCGCCCCACCGGCGAGATACACGTCGTCACCAGATCACCCAGCCCCGCCAGCCCCACAAACGTCTCCAGCCGCGCCCCCATCGCCACCCCCAGCCGCTGAATCTCGACCAGCCCCCGCGTCAGCAGCGCCGCCTTGGCATTGTCCCCCGCCTTCAGCCCGTCCACGATCCCCGCCGCCAGCGCGATCACGTTCTTTGTCGCCCCCGCCAGCTCCACACCCAGCAGATCGGTATTCGTATAGACCCGAAACCACTGAGAGGAAAACGTCTGCTGAACCACCCGGGCAAGCGCCTCATCCTCGCTTGCCGCCACGACCGTCGCCGGCAGACACTGCGCCAATTCAGCCGCAATGCTCGGCCCGCTCAGCGCCACGACCGGCGCCGATCCAACTACGTCTGTGATGATCTGCGTTGGCCGAAGCAGGGTTTCGTTCTCGATCCCCTTCGACACGCTCGCGATGGGAATTCCCGCCGGATAAGCCCCCGCGATCTTCCCCCAGACCCCCCGGAGATACTGGCACGGCACCGCCGACAGCACCAGTTGCGAACCCTGAAACACCGCCTCCGCGTCGGTTGTAAACGAGACCCGATCAGGAATCTTCAGACCCGGCAGATGCCGCCGATTCTCCCGCGTGATTTTCAGCGCCTCGATCTTCTCCCGAGCGCCCCCCCACAGACGAACGTGCACACCCCGATCCGCCAGCATCACAGAGCAGACCGTCGCCATCTGACCGTCACCAATGACCGCTACCTGTTCGACCATGGAGTCCATTAGACATCGCCCCGCAAACCTGGGCAAGGAGACTTGACTGCGCTGGGTGGCATGGGTATATGATACAATCGGCGGGTGTAGTTCGGAGCTATTCCAGTCACCAGTATTCAGTTTCCTCCTATCAGAAAGCCCGTTGAAACGGGCTGAATGGATGGGGGTGCTTTTCACCGGCCCCAAGGGGCCGGCCTGAAGCCCGCATTCAGCGGGGAAGCCCCGTGAACGGGGCTGGGGGATTCGGCTCGCCATGCCCGCGCCTAAGGCTTGGGCATGCCACCCGGCTGAAGCCGGCATTGAATCCGCAAATTCCGTCATGCACCCGGGTGGCATGGGGTCCATGACACTCTACGCGGGTTATATTCAGAACTCCGACGCGTCAATGTGGGGTTCTTCTTGGAATTGGCCGTTGACCATCGGACCCACTCGCTTGCGCTCGGGGCTCGGATTCGGGGCTCGGATTCGCTGATCCGCAT
>CAYXGR010000145.1:4238-7519 GCA_964464525.1 uncultured Planctomycetaceae bacterium | reverse complement strand
GGTGGGCGGTGCCCACCCTACTTGTCTTTCGCGAATTGGGTCAGTGATATCAGGTTGATGTCGGTGCGCGATCGAAGCTTTTCCTTAATCCAGTATTTGTGCCATGATCCGAACATAATCAGAAAGCGTTTGCCCTCGTCCTTGTGGGCATCCAACGATCGGGCGATCAACCCGTAGTGGGCGGCGTTGATGTTGTCCCAGCCCCCGGGACCGAGGTCGTCATTGAATAGACGATTGTAGGGTTCCAGTCCCTCCTTGACGATGGCATCGTATCGATCGGTGTGGATCTTCTGCGGATCTTCGCTCATGCCATCGGCCTCGATCAACGCATCGGCACGGTCTTCCGCCACCTGCACCGCGTGAGAGTCGGCCGGCCGCGTCTTCTCCCACTTTTTCAATTTCGCCGCGCGGTCGTCCGCCATGGCCCGGGTCCAGCCCGCACAGGGAACGATCTCGAAACTCAACTCCTTCGTGAGCGGAAAAATCGCATCAACATATTCGGGGAATCTTCGAACCCGTGGTTCCGAAATCTGGTTCGTCTCGCGAAATTCCTTTGTTGCCCGCGCGATGCGATCGGGCGGGATCTCGCAGAGAATGTAATCGGGGTTGATACGCCGGACGATTTGCTTGATTCGGTCGATCCCGTAGAGCGTGCTGGTGCGATGAGTGTCATGGATCATTCCCATGACGATGACTTCGTTGAGCCGTTCGGCTCGACCCTCGGCGGAAGGCCCCGCGCAACCCGCCCATAGGACAGGAACCCACGCCCACGCGACAACGGTCAGCAGAGGGCGAATCCGGAAGACTGCCTTTGGCATCAATTGTTCTCCAATCGTGTTGAGAACCCCATTGCAGAACGCACTTGGGGATGGCTGTAGGGGACAGATGTAGAGGCTACTCATCCGGTTCCATTCCGGGCGGGTAGACAACCTTGGGTTTCACTCGGGGGCGGGTGGTGGATTGACCGGTCCGCGATCGAGCGAGATCCCGAAGCCGGGTCGCGTGCGAATCGTCCGGACTTCGCCGCAACGTCCGGTCGAAGGCATCGATCGCGGCATTGTCATCGCCCCCGAATGCGCTGAAATAGCCGAGGATAAAATAGCCGTCGGCCTCGATCGGATGCCGCTCGACCTGATGGTGCAGCTTATAAAGCAACCGATCGAACTCCTTTGCATCCTGATACAAATCCGTCAGCGTCGGCGAGACGGCATTCAGGTCGTCGATGCGATCCATCGCCCGACGGATGGCGTAGGCGGCGTAGTCGTAATCCTCGGCGGCGAAGAGGGCATGGGCGAACAAGAGCTTCGGGAGACCGGCTTCCGGCTCGGCGAGCACGGCAGCCAGAAAGGCATCGGTCGCACGATCGTAGGATCGTTGTTTCATGAATCGCCGGCCCATCCGCAGGGCCTCGCCCGGCAGGTATTCGACCCGGGTAGAAGTTGCCATGTTCCGATCATCTGTGTAATCGTCAGAACTGTCGTCGTCGCTGTCGTCAGAACTGTCGTCGTCGCTGTCGTCGGAGCTGTCGTCATAGCCGTCATCATAGATGACCGTTCCGCCGGAGTAAGAGGGTCTCACGATCAGGCTCCCCACGAAGGGATCGACGATGTGAAGATCCCCGAAACCGTGCAGACCGTGCCCGCCATGCAGGCTTTGTGGGCCAATCGAGAGATGATGATTCGACGTGTTGTGATGAAGCGCCTGCCTTTGATGGAGACGGTTCTGGAGCAAGCCGTGGCTGCCGGCGTGGAGTCGATTGAGACCATGGGATCCGAATCCGCCGGTGTGGTTGAGCAGGCCCGATACTCCGGCGCGACCGTGGTGACTGCCGCCGAGTGATCCGAAGCCGCCGAAGAAGCCGGGGCCGCTCACGTGATGATTGCGGCGGAATCCGATGCCGGGCTGATGCCGGTTGTGCGTTGAACCAAGACCCTCTCGATGGCTGCCTTGTCGATTGAAGCCGTTTCGGAATCCGCTGGAACGATTGATAGTATGGTGACGGATTCCCCCGGAACGCCGTGTGCCGAGTCGGCCGAAACCCGATCGAACCGAGCGGCGCGGTGTTCTCGAGAATCCGCGACGAATTCCGGATCGCAAGTGGCCGCCACTGCGTCGTTGAAAACCGCCGCGATGGATACCACCGTGCCGGAAACCCCCGCGGAAACCGCCATGATGCCCGCCGCCGTGGTGTTGGGCCTCAGCGGGAGCCGACGAAAATACAATCATCAGGACTCCGGCCCCTAACACGGTCAATAGTCGCTGTCGATTGGATTGCACTCGATTCATAACGGCACCTCACAAGACACTCTATTCGACTCGCCGGACAGGATACCCATTATAGTCATTCCTCGATCGGCGTTCAGATTGCGTGAATCTCCCCGAAATAATCGTGAACGGCGTGCGAGAACCAAACGGGGAGGTTGATTCGTAGTGAAAATCGTGGGTTGTTGCAATGAGCAGATGGGTCGATTGCCCCATTCTACCGGGTTTGGCTCGCCGAAACGTGGCGGCGGGCTCCGGAGATTCCACGTTTGGAGGGGGCGCGGAGAAAGGTGACGAGTTTGCGGCCGGGTTCAGTCATAAGTGTCGCCTCCAGTTCCTCGACTGCCTGGGAGAAGGGAAGGCCGGATCGATAGAGACGTTTGTAGGCACTCCTCATTTCGGCACATTGCTCCCGGTCGTAGCCGGCCCGCTTCATGCCCACGAGGTTGACGCCGGTGCATTCGCTGAAACGCGTGGCCGTGAAGAAGGGGGGCACGTCCATGCTGATGGCCGCGACGCCGCCGATCATGGCCAGCTCGCCGATGCGGACAAACTGGTGGATGCCCGTATTGCCGCCGATGAAGGCACCGTCGCCGACCTGGACGTGACCGGCGAGGGACGAGCCGCTGGCCTGGATGACGCGATCACCGAATCGACAGTCGTGGCCGATATGGCAGGTGGCCATGATGAAACATCCGTTGCCGATTCGGGTCTCGGCACCGGCGGTCGCGCTGCGGTGGATCGTCGCGCCCTCGCGTATGACCGTTTCGTCGCCGATGCGGCACCAGGACTCCTCGCCGTGGTAGGTCAAATCTTGTGGGGCGCCGCCGATGACGGCAAAGGGATGGATTTCGCAGCCCTGCCCGATCTCCGTCCATCCAGTCACGCAGCCGTGGTGAAGGATCTTCGTGTTCGCGCCGATGCGAACAGGCCCCTCGACGACGGCATAGGGACCGATCTCAACCGTGGGATCGATTTCGGCCTTGGGATCGACGATGGCGGTTTCGTGTATAGCCATA
>CAYXGR010000145.1:0-4138 GCA_964464525.1 uncultured Planctomycetaceae bacterium | reverse complement strand
GGCTTGCCTTTCGGGTTTCGTTTTTCTTCGGCGGCTTGTTCGGCCAGTGGACGAGGCGGCGGCAGGCTCGATCGATTCGCTTCTTCGGGCTGGGGGTTTTTTTGACGTCATTGTAATAGAACGCGAAGGCGAGCCAATGGTTCGATTGGGTGTGTATATAACCTGCCAAGGCCCACACACCATTGATGTAACCGGTCTTGGCGAGGATACGCCCTTTCGTGTCCGGGCCGCGCAGCCGCTTTTTCATTGTTCCGTCCGTACCGGCGACGGCGAGGGCGCTTTTGAACAACTTGAACTTTTCGCCCGATGACTCGTGCATATGGAGCAGCAGCCCCGTCGCCACACGGGCGGAGAGCCTGTTTTTTCGGGAGAGCCCGCTCCCGTCGTCGAGAGTGTATTGATCCTTGTCTACACCGGCGGCGTCGAGAAACGCCTCGACGGCCTTGCGGCCGCTGTCCCAGGTTCCCAGACCGTCGCGGCGGGCACCGAGTGTCTTAAAGAGCCCCTCGGCGATCATCCCCAGGCTGTCCTTGCCGCAACGACGCAAAGCGTCTGCAATCGGTGCACGGTGGACGGCGACGAGGTTGCAGTCGTCGGGCAGTTTGCCTTTGACCGGCCGGATCTTCTCGCGGACGACACGGCCGACGATTTTGATCCCTTCCGCCTCGAGAACCGATTTCAGGACCGATCCAAAATAGAGTCCGGGGTCTCGAACCGTGATCGCCTGGAGTGTTCCCTTTTTCGCGACCGATCCCCGGAGCATCAGTGTGTCGGAATCTCGATAGCGGGCGATGGTGGCGGCGTTTTTCTTGCCGGTGATCGTCTTGTTGTCTATCGGCAGGCCGGCATTGGCCGGGACGAGCATGACGCGGGCGGGCTGCTTCGGCTTCGTCGGGATCACGACGGCCTGAACACAGTTGGCGTTGAAATTGAGGCCGCCGATCGGGGCTTCGTACCAGCTTTGATACTGGTTCGCCGGCCAGGATGGATGGGTGAACTTGAGATCGAAGAGAAGATCGTCCACGACGATGTTGCCGGGGATCTGACGGATGCCGGTCTCTTTCAGAACACGTGCCCAGTCTTTGAATACGGCCGTCATGGACTCTTTTCGCGCATCGGCCAGCCTTTCGTCTCCAAAGGTGGGATCGCCGCCGCCGATGACAACGAGATCCACGTCGCGGATGGCGAGGCGGGTTCGGAACTGATAATCCGAACCGAGTTCCTCGATGGCCGCGGCCATGACCACGAGCTTCATGTTGCTCGCGGGCATCAGAGGCGCGCTGCCGTTTCGATCGTACAAAACGCGATGCGTCTCAAGGTCGACGACCCGGGCAGAGAGCCGATATTTCGCCGGCGCGGGAATCGCAAGGATCGCGTCGAGCTCCCGCTTGAGACCGGATATCTGCTTCGGCGTGGCTTCGTCCGCCGCGGCAACCGGACCGGACACGAATCCTGACAAACAAACCGCGAATAATGCAGAAATAATCCCTGACGCGCGGATGAGCGTCCTATAGGATCGATCGCGATCCCCAGACGCCGTGGTCTTCGAATGGCCACGTCCCGCTGTGCCGGAAAAGCCCGCGGCGCTTCGCGCTCGTGAAATCTCACACGTTGATGTAGAATGGTCGTCTTGCTGGTTCATTCGGGGGGATATTAGGGGCGCGGGCGGGGGTTCGTAAAGCTTTGACTTGGGCATGCGGCCACCCTAAACTCCGTTAAGTGAAGGAATTAGTCCGCAATCGGTATCGGACTTTCCTCGATTCGACACCACTGGGGCGGGTCATGTCAAGCCCACACACCTACGATACGCGGTTCGTTCTCATCGTCTCGGACCGCAGAGATGCGGTACTTGGCCCATGCGCCGATGCGCTCGGCCACTCCGGCGCAATCGTCACCTGGGCGGCGAATGTCTATGCCGCGATGACCCGATTGGCGATCACCCGACAAATGACGTACATCATCGTCGACATCCGCCGGTTGGACGATTACGAGATGCGCTTTCTCAGTCTGGTTCCAAACAATCGTGAAGCGATCCGCATTCTGGTTCCGATTTTCGAGGGAACGGCGGAGCGTTCGGCCGCTTCCGGCGGTCGATTTCTAATGTTGCCACCGGAACGATTGATGGATGTGATCATGGGTGATTCCGCCTCGACCGGTGGGGGTTCGAGGTTGGATTCGCAGGTCGTTGAATGGGGCCCTGCGCGATCATCGAACGCGTTGTCGATCCCCGCGGATGAGGTGCTACCCCCGATATCGGTTCCATTGCCCGCTCGGGACTCCGTACCAGTCCCGCCGGATGACGCAACCCCGCCGGATTCGTCGCCGGCCATCGAGGAACCGTCGTGCACCGTGGAGGCGTCGATGCCGACGCGGGAAACAATTGTTCCGCAGCCGATCGATCTGATGGCGATCCCCGATGCGATCGAAATCCCGGACGCCATCGAAGTACCCGAATCTCCCGAGACACCGAACGAAGTTGATTCTCGATCGGTCGAACGCATCCCGCCGACGGAATCATCCCCGGCGCTCTCCACGGACGGCGCGGCCGAGGGTTCGTCGGAAGGCCCCGCCCTGTACGAGGCGGTTCGACAGCGAATGGCCGGTTCGCATCATGCATTTAATCGCAGGCGGCCGCCGCAACGACAGGAGAGCTCACGAGATTCTCAGAGCAGACCCACGGCGCCCGCGTCCATCGTCCCCCCACCCGCACAACCGACGGCCGATACGTCCGCGTTGACGAACGAAGAGATGGATGCCCTGCTTTCCGAAGACGAGGGTATTTGTTCCAAGGGCCCCGTCGCGAATGATTCTCATTCGGAGCCTGCGCCGTGATTCAATCCAATCCACAGACAGAGCCACGTCTGCTCGTCGTGGGCGATCTGGATCGCCTGGGACCCATCCTCCACGACAACTTCGCCTCGTTTCGAGTCAACGGTGTTCAAGACTATCTGTCGGGCATCGCGGAGATCGCGCAAGCCCCCACGCGGGCGGTGTTGGTCGGCTACGACGTAGCCTGCCGCAACCTGGAGGCTGCCCTTGAGTCGATCAAATCCGCGGTCGGGGCCGATGTGCCCGTCGTCTTTTGCTGCGAACCCGCCTACGAAAATGTGGGCCGGCGACTGCTCAGCCATGGGGCCGACGACTATCTGATTTTTCCACCCGAGCCGATCGAACTCGAACGGGCACTGGGCCTGCAATCTCGAAAAACATCTCGGCCGGTTGAGACGCCAACACCCGAGCCACCGGCGCCCTCGGCCGAAGAATTGGCCCGCCTGGCCGATCTTTTACCGAGATTACAACGGGATGATGCGCAGGTGCTGGATGCGATGGCCGAACTGCTCGGCGAGGCCTTGGAGGCCGAGGGCGCTCAGGTAAAGGCCGACGGGAAGACCGGTCATATCGGAATCCGCGAAACCGATGACGGCGTGACCGTACTGACACAGTTGCTGGTCCGGGCAGAGCAATCGGTAGGGACAGTCAGTGCGTTTCGGCAATCCGGCAGAAAAACCTTCACGGCCGAGGATTCAGCCCGGCTGGACCACTATGCCGTGTTGTTCGGGCGACTGCTAGAGAGTGCCGGTCGGGCGAATCAGTGGCGCGATCTGGCATTGACCGATGATCTGACCGGGCTGCCCAATCGTCGACGCTTGACGCACTTTCTCAATGAAAAGATACGTTGGGCCGAGCGTGAGCAGCGTTCGATCACAGCATTGATCTTCGACATCGACGACTTTAAGCGCTACAACGATACCTATGGTCATGATGCCGGCGACGAGATACTGACCGCGATCGGCCGGCTGTTCATTCGGTGCAGCCGAAAGACGGACTTGGTGGCCCGGTATGGGGGCGATGAATTCGTCGTCGTCTTCTGGGATTCGGAGGGGCCGCGTCTGGCCGGCTCGCGTCATCCGCAGCACGTGATCGACGTCCTGCAACGATTTCGCAAGGCGCTTCGGGCCCATACCTTCAAACGGCTCGGCCCGGAGGCACAGGGATCGTTGACCATCAGCGGGGGGTTGGCACACTTTCCGGCTCAGGCTGCAACGGCCGGAGAATTGCTCGAGGCGGCCGACAAGGCGCTGCTGCTCGCCAAGAAGGCGGGGAAGGATCGCTTCTGGCTGATCGGGGGCGGAGACGT
>CAYXGR010000144.1:0-7530 GCA_964464525.1 uncultured Planctomycetaceae bacterium | reverse complement strand
AACGCAGATTGGAAGTTTTGTTCACGGCTTGCCCCCCGATGGAGTCTTCTCTTTCTGTCGTCGCGCCGCCCGCTCCGCACGCCGCTTCTCCGCCGCCGCGAGGCGATCGGCCTTCTTCTTCGCCCGGGCCTCGGCGGCCTTTCGCTTCGCCTCCGCACGGGCGGCCTCCTTCGCCGGGTCTTTCGGCGGCAGCGGCCGATCGAGTATCAGTTCTCCACGCGGCGAGTGATGCACGACCGGTTGCCCACCCTTCGTCACGACCGTGCGTACAAAAAGACCACCGTATCGACCGGCGGGCGCCTTGGCATCCACCGACAGGGGAAACTTCAGCGATTTGGTGCCGGGGCCGAGCATCGCCACGGCCGTCGTCACCTTCGGCGGCAGCCCCAGCAACTCCACTTGCGCTTCGCCCTCGATGGGCGTCTTTTGGACGACATTCACCGTCAGCTCGACCGGTTTGCCGAGTTCGGTGCGGGCCCGCACGATTCGAAAGTCAACCATCGGCTCCGCCACCTGAAGCGTGAAGAGCGAACTTGCCACCTGAAAATCCCCGCCGCCGATCCGCGACGTCGCCACGGCCGTCGTCTTCCACGGACCCAGCCGGGCATCGCCCCGGGCATTCAGATGAATGACGCCCTCTGTCTGATCGCCCTTCAGGACCAGCGACCCCGAACCGATTCCCGGCGGATTCCAGAGCAGCCGAACCGTTACGTCGCCCTTGAAGTCACCTGTGCGCGTCAGCTTCACCGGCAGGGCCATGGTTCCGAGCCGCACGATCGGGGCCTTCGGCTCGACGACGGCAATCGAAAACCCAGCGGCCTTCGTCACTGCCAGCGCGAGATGGTCCGCCTGATACGAATACATCGGCGCATTCATGAACTTCACCTGATCGATCCGCTGGCGCAATCGGCCCGTGATTTGAAGGTTTGAATCCACGGGCCGCGCCACAAGATCGACCGCCGCACCGGCCGTGGGCGCATCGGCGGCGGCCACAAACACAATCGGGATCTGACTGACCGTCTCGTGCATCGTATCGCATTGAAGCGTCACACCGCCCGGAAGTCCCTCGGACGCGACGGTGAGCTTTCCGCCGAAATCCTTCCGGTGGGCCGTCACCAGGATGGCCGAGCGATTTCCCGCCGCGACGGCGACACCGGCCGACTCCGGGAGCATCGTCAGCCCCAGCGTGGGTCGAATCGGCGCGATCTCGAGGAAATAGGTGAAATTCGGTCCCGATTTGAAAAGCAGATCGCGTACCGACACGATTTTCTTCCCATCCTCGGCGCAGGTAAACCGCAGCACGCTGTCCGGCCCGACCGCGTCGTCGTTGCCGCCTGCCCGCGGACCCTTGTGCTTGCGCACCGCGATCACCGGATCGAGCGGCGAGCGCAACCGCCGGGCATACACCGACGCCTCCCACTTTTGCCCCTTCTTGCCGTCGAAAACGTAGCAGTCGACATCCCGGTCGCCGTCGATCACCCCGCTGACGCCGCCGGGCACGATCATCGGCGTCGCCCGATCGTCGTCGTTGTTGGGTTCGACTTCGACGGCCGTAGGAAATGGGCTGAGATGAAAGGGGACGGGCGACGGGGCGAATCGGTTTTCAAACGCCGGAAGGATGTTGAAGCCAGGCGCTGATTTGCCGGGGAGCTTGACGATCTGTTTCGGGATGGAGGGATCCCCGATCCATGCGAGTTCCAGTTCGGTGCCCTGTTGCCCGCCGCATGGCAGCGACGCCACCGGCCGGGGAAAGGCCCCGACGTGCAGCCGATAGTGACAGGATCCGCTGCCGCCGTATGCCGTCTCGCGGATTTCAACCCCATAGGTTCCATCCGCGGGAATCGTTGCCACGCGCGTCGGATCCTGCCGAGTGAGACAGGTGTCATCGGCCGTTGCGATCGGTCGACCGGCCGGATCGTAGATCGCCATGAACGGATCAAACAGCGTGTCTCCCAGCCGCATCCCCTCGACCTCGAACGCCAGCGTTTCGCCCTTCTTCGCGACGAATGCGAAGCAGTCGACGTCTTCATTCGTGATTGTGCCGTTGATCGTGGCGGGCAGTGTCACGCTTTGCGGTTTTGCGCGGACGTTGTTGGGTTCGGTTTCCTTGATTTCAGGCAGGGTGCCGATGGAGAAGAGTTTGATGTTGGAGATTCCCTGGGCCGTCCGAAGCCGAAGCGGACGCAGCCCGATCCGACAGTCGGCGGCAATCTTCAGATGAGATCGAACACGATTGGCATCGACCTGTTCCAGTTTCGTCATGAGTATGCCGGGCTCGTCAAACTGGACGCCCTGTGCCGCGTCGAGCCGGGCCCCGGCAAACATAACGACGATCTCCGTCCCCCGCTGCCCGCCCCGGGGAAGCAGGCTGTTGATCCGTGGAGAACCGGCGGCATACAGATTCGTCACACATGTCAGCCAGAGAATGAGGGTGATAGGGACGATGGTGGATCGCGGATTTCGAATTACGGATTGGGGATTGGGCGTGTAAACATGTTCGCGAAGTTCGGAATCAGAGCCGCGCCCGTAAGGAAGCGGTCGGCGCTCACCGGGAGAACACTCTGACTTGGGAGATGACCGCTCCCTCACGGTCGTGGCTCTGATCAAGAAACGACTTCTTAAAAACGCTCCGAGGTGTTTTCTGGGCCAGATCGGATAACCCAGCGCACGACGCCCCATGCTACGTGAGACATCCTGATTGGGTGATTGAATCGTCATCTTGAGGCCCCCAGCATTTCAAAAGACTAAGGAATCCGTTATAGTCCGTCAATTCACAACGGTTCCCGGAGGTGCATGTCATGTCCCTGCATCGGAAAAATCCCTTTCGGTTCGATCCTGCCCATTTTCGCCGCGTCAGCCGCCGCGAATTCATCCGCATTGGTATGGCCGGCACCGTCGGCCTCACGCTCGGTGATTGGCTTCTGCTCCGCGCGGCAAATGCCGACGACACCGCCGCACCGACCGGCCCCGCCGCCGAGGGCGTGATTCAGATCTTTCTCGAAGGCGGCATGAGCCACCTTGACTCATTCGATCCCAAGCCTAATGCCCCGATCGAAATCCGCGGTGAACTCGGCGTCGCCAACACGAAGATCGACGGGATGCAGCTCTCCGGTCTGTGGCGCCAGACGGCCACCGTCGCCGAGCACATCGCCCTGATCCGATCCGTCACCCACGGCGAGGCGGCCCACGAGCGCGGCACCCACAACATGCTCACCGGCTACAAGCCCAGCCCGGCAATCACCTACCCCAGCATGGGTGCCGTCTTCAGCCACGAACTCGGCACGCGGAACAACCTTCCCGCCTACGTCGCCGTGCCCAACGCCAACTCCGGCAGCGGCTTCGCCGGCACGGGCTATCTCAGTTCGGCATTCGGCCCCTTCAGCATCGGCGGTGAGCCCAACAATCCCAACTTCGTCGTCCGCGATCTGAACCTGCCGCCCGGCGTCGACGAGACGCGGATGGACCGCCGCAAGGGCCTGCTCAAGGCGGTTGACGAACACTTTCGCAAGGTTGAGAAGTCCGACCAGCTCGACGCGATGGACAGCTTCTACGAGAAGGCCTATCGGCTGATCAGCTCGAAGGCCGCCCGCGAGGCCTTCAACATCGCCGCCGAACCCAAACCCCTCCGCGACGCCTACGGCCGCAGCGCCATCGGGCAGCGTCTCCTGCTGGCCCGGCGGCTCATCGAGGCGGGTGTTCGTTTCGTGACGGTCTTCTACAGCGGATGGGATTTCCACAAGGAGGTCCACGGCGGCATGCGGCGCATGGTGCCGCCGCTGGATCGGGCCTATGCCCAGCTCATTCGTGATTTGAACGGACGCGGCATGCTTTCAAAAACCCTGGTGACGATGACGACCGAGTTCGGCCGCACCTCCCGGATCAATAAAGACCGGGGACGCGATCATTGGCCGAAGGTCTTCAGCGCCGTCTTCGCCGGCGGCGGTCTTCGCGGCGGCCAGGTGATCGGCGCCTCCAACGCCGAGGCGACTCTGGTTCGCGACACCCCCGTCACTCCCCCGGACCTGTCCGCCACCGTCTTCACCCAGGCCGGCATCGACACAACGAAAAGGCTGCTCACCCCGGGGAACCGACCCATCAACATCGTCCGCGAGGGTGAGGCGATTGAGGGGCTTGTCTGAAATCACCCATTCCCTCATTTTGTTTGCCGGCTCGGCTCTATTCGGCCATATCTCGATCAGTTTTTGAGTGTGGAATTGACATGGGTTATCTGATGTTATAGTGTGGAAGTCACTTGGCTTGGATGCGTTTACGCCAAGAGGGACATATCGGATAAAGCCCCGAGAGCAATTGTGTTGCGTATTCCCGTACGAATTCAATCCATCTTTCTCCTGCTGGTCTATGCGAGCTATATCCTCGTTCCGGTAGTCCACGATTGTTTGCATGCCGACGAGAATGCATCGATCCTGGCTACCCATTCCCGGATTGTCGCCCGGTTTACGGCCGATTGTGCCGGCTCCTGTGGTGATCCCACCCATCACCATGATCGCGTCACCCATCACGGCACCTGCGTACTTTGCGCCACCCAGATAAAGACACCCCACAGAATCTTATCTTCCAGTCCTCCCGTGGCGCTCACCTATCCCTGCGGCGCGGTGATCGACCTTTCCGACACTTTTCCCACAGCCTTCTTTCTGAGGGTTCATTCCATCCGCGGCCCGCCTCAGACGTTCGTCTGAATTTAACGATCCTTTGACATTTTGGTGCTCACGAGTTCCGTTGATTCACGATGCTTGAGCGGTGAATCAATGGGGGCAGGTGCCTCCGTTTTTTATTGTTCGGAGGTGCGCCCGACGCGGTGCTCCTTCCCGCGCGACTGCTGTTTTATGCCTGGATTATATCCGTGTTGGAGTCTATCCCATGAAATCTCTCGCGACGTGTTGCGTCGTGCTCGCCATAGTTCTCGGTTCTTTTGATGCACTTCAGGGCCAGCAGACCGAGCCGACATCCGCGGAACTACTTGCGGAGATCCGCGCCTTGAAATCGCGCTTCGACGAAATGGAGTCACGCCATCAGCAGGAACGCGATGCCGACCGGCAGCATATTCGACAACTTGAACAGCGGCTGACCGAGCTGGATACACGAACGATTGACCAGGTGCGTGCGGATGAGATCCAGAAGATTCGGACAATGGTGGATCAGCAACCCCGGCAACCTGACTTCTTCGGTCTGGACAGTGGCGGCGGGGGGGGTGGGCGGAACCTGCTCAATCCCGATATCACCGTGTTCTTTGACATGGGCGGCAGTATTTCCAGCCGTGGGCGAAACAAGGCCCTGAACCGGTTCAACCTGCGTGAGACGGAACTGGACATGCAGGCCGCCATTTCGCCCTCGGCGGATGGCGTGTTCGTGTTGACGATCGGAGAGGAAATCGAATCGAGGCCATCGGGTGATATCGACATCGATCGAAACGTGGATATCGAGGAGGGCTACGTCAATTTCCACACCTTGCCCTACGATCTGGCCTTGAAGGTGGGCCAGTTTCGATCCGTCTTCGGCCGCAATAACCGTTTGCACACGCATGATCTTCCTCAGGTGACCCGTCCGCTTGCGGTGCAGAGCTTTTTCGGTCCGGAGGGCATGCATTCGATCGGGGCCTCCCTGAGTTGGCTGGTTCCGAATCCGTGGGATGAGTATCTCGAGTGGACGATGGAAGTCACCAACGCCGATGGGGGGGCCGAATCGCCCATTCTCGGCGGCCCCAACGCCGACAATCCCGCTGTCGTCGGGCATCTGAAGTTTTTCAAGGACGTCGGGGAGACCGCTTCGATCGAACTCGGGGCCAGCTATCTCTTCGCTCATACCGGCAGCGATACCGATTTCAATGCCAATGTCTTCGGACTCGACGCCGCCTATATGTGGACCGATCCCGATCCGTCGAAGTTTCGCGGCTTCACCATTCAGGGCGAGGCGTTCTGGGCGCAGAATGACATCGACCGAGGCCCGTTTGGCTCGACGCGCAATCGAAGCTTCGGCGCCTACGTGTTCGGCCAGTATCAATTCGATCGAGACTGGTACGCGGGTTTGCGTGCGGATTACACCGACTTCCCCAATTCGGAAACGCGCGGGAATGAGGATTCGGACTTCGCGCTTTCGCCCTATCTCACCTGGTATATCAGCGAATTCGCGCGTCTTCGGCTCGAATATCAGCATCGATTGTTCGAAATCGACGATGACTCCGCCGATGAAGACGCACTCTTTTTACAGATGACGTTCGTCATCGGGGCCCATCCACCCCATCCCTACTGGGTCCACCGATGATCAAACCGGGAGACTGGAATATGATAAACCGACACCGAATGTTGACGTGGATCTTTCTGTGTTTCATGTGGATCCCCTGCGCGGGCTGTCAGGACCTGGTGGCCGACAATCTGACCGCCGGTGTAAGAGACGGCCTGGTCACCTTCTCCACGGGGATCGTGGAGAGCATGATCGATGCCATCCTCGGACTCAACGCGGGCGCCGACAGCGGAAACGACCTGTTCATCAAAATCTGAGAAAACCCTTGATTGCAGAAAGGAATAGCATGCAACGATTGATGCTCATACTCACGGCGGTGTTGACGGTCACGTCTCCTGCTCTCGCTGGCATTCGTATCGTGACAACAAATCAGGCCTATGCCGACATCGCACGAGCCGTCGGCGGCGACCTCGTGCGCGTGGATGCCATCATGCGCGGACCGGAAAACCCGCACAACGTCGTCCCCAAGCCCAGCCACATGATGAAGCTCCGCCGGGCAAAACTCTTCATCCACAGCGGTCTCGATGCCGAACCCTGGGTGCCGCTCCTGATCAAGGGCGCCCGAAAACAGGAGTTCCTGCCCGGTCAGACCGGCAATGTCGATGTTTCAAGGGGGATCGAGTTGAAGGAGATTCCCAAATCGGGCGAACTCAGCCGAGCACTGGGAGATATCCATGTCTTCGGCAACCCGCACTACATTCTCGATCCACTCAATGGAATCATCGTCGCCGAAACCATCCTGCACGCACTGAAGCGTGTGGATCCGACGCATGCCGAAAGCTATCAACGGAATTTCGATGCCTATGCCACACGGCTGCGAGAAGCCACCCGGCGTCTGCTGAGAAAGATAGTGCCCTATCGCGGAACAAAAGTGGTGATTTATCACCGGGCATGGCCCTACTTCTTCGATCGTTTCGGATTGGTCAAAGTGGCGGAGGTCGAACCCAAGCCGGGTATCACACCGGGCCCCCGTCATCTGAACGACTGCATCGAGAAGATGAAGGCTGCCGATGCCAAACTGGTCGTCGTGGAAACCTTCAGCAGCAAAAAAAATGCCGCATTCGTTGCCGAAAAAGTCGGCGGCCATGCGGTCGTCCTGGCACTGGATGTTCGCGCGCTGCCCCAATGCGACACCTATCTCAATATGATTGAATACAACGTCGATACCCTGATCAACGCCATGCGAGAGATCGGGATTCAACCACGATTGGCAGCAGGCGGCGACACGAAGCCGGGTGACGGGGAAAAACAAAACGCGGCCGAAGACGAGTC
>CAYXGR010000143.1:5181-7546 GCA_964464525.1 uncultured Planctomycetaceae bacterium | reverse complement strand
GGATGCGCCCTCGGGAATGTTTCTGGATACCAAACAGACCTCCGAGTTGCTTCGCCAGCTTGGCAGCGACCGTGTCTTGTCCGTCGGCTTCGTGTTCGGAACCAGCACGGTCGATTCGCCCGAGGCGAATTCGTAGATCGACACGCGACCGTCCGGCCCCGGCAGCAGCACCTTGGTTTCGTCCGGGCTGACTTCGAACAGGGGGATGGCGATGTCCAGGGGTTCGCTGAAGTCGCGGGCCAGCACGCGGTGGACGCTGGCGGGCATCTTCGGGTCCAGTGCGAAGAGCGACCACTGTTGCGGCATGTCGCGCGTCGTTGTGGGCAGCGACAGCTCCAGTGAGGAGAACAGCAGCTTGCCGTCGGTGAGCCACTTGACGGCCATGGTGCGATTGAAGACCAGGCCGACCTCGTCCTTGCGCTCGGTCCATTCGGGGAGGAGCTTTCCGGCTTCGTCCGCGATGGTGATCGTCGTCAAAGAACCGAGCTGAAGGCTGTCGGCATTTTCGACATTGGATAGGCTGCTGTGGATATAGGCCAGACCGCGCGAGTCCGGTCGCCAGGCGTAGTCCGAGGCGACGTTTTCGGCGACGAGCCGCGTCGGCCCGCCATCGGCCGCGACGACGTAGAGTGCCGCGTTGTCGCCTTCGCGGCCGGTGAGATAACTAACCAGTTTCCCGTCCGGAGAGACGAGCGGCTGATCGATCCCACTGACGGTGCAGAGGAGGGAGCTGCCGGGCTTCATTTCTGAATCTCCGAGCTCAAAAGTGAACAGCTTCAGGCATGTGAGTTCGGCCTCGATCTCTTCGACATCGGTCCATCTCTCGCCGAGTTTCTCGGGCAGGCCCTCGGGCAGCCGATCGCGCAGGTAGAGGATCGCCGCGATCTCCTCGCCGGTCGGCAATCGCTTCGAGGGGTCGAGTTCGAAGTCGTCCCAGTCTCCCTCAAAGGCGAGCATCCGCGGCTTAAGTGTTTCGGCGACACGCTTGATCCGCTCGATTGGTTCAGGATCGATCGCGTCTTCCAGGGCCTTCCAGTCCTTCACCTTGACCGTCCGGCTGACGGCGACGTGCCGGTTGTCCGGAAACCAGGCGCAGCGGCCGACCGAGGCGGGGAGGTGCGGGGGCAGCACCTTGCCGTCGCCGTCGATGAAGTAGAGACCGTGGTCCGAGAGGACGGCGGCGCGTCGGCCGTCGGGCGACCAGACGATCCGCTTCTTGGGGACGCAGCCGATGAGGGCGGTGAGGGTGAGTGTTGCGATGATCAGGTGGGTTCGGATGTTCATGAGGCGCCTCCGATATGGGGCCGCGTGAGTGGGCCGGGCCAGGGTATTCGTGGATGGGGAGAAGGGCGGTGGGCGGTGATCGACTGCCGCAGTCGGGCGGTCGACCAGAAGCCGGTCGATCCATTGCTCCCCGTTCTCGGTGAGGGTTGGGCGTGATTCATGGCGACGGGTTCGGGATGGCGACTTGGTGGCGCGGCGTACGTGCCGAGCCAGAAGGCCAGGGCGATCGTCGCGGCCGTCGCCAGCCGACGGGTCCAGGATTGCAGCGTCGCCCGCCGCCGGTGCGATTGGACCACATGGACGAATGGCGGGTGTGTCGCGGGCCGGTCGGCCGGCGCGGTCTGCACCGCCCGCCATGCGAGAACAATCGTATCGTCTATTTCTTCGGCGGCATCTACATCGGCGGGGTGGGTGTCGAGGTGGGCTTGCAGCAGGGCGTTCACATCCTCGGACAGCTCGCCCATGCCGCGATCGATCAGCAGTCGTTCAATCACTTCGGGATTCATGTGTTGTTCACCTCATCGTGTTTTGCGGCGTCGGCTCGAAGTCGGCGGACGGCGTGGTGGATGCGGGATCGGACGGTGCCGATGGGGATGGCGAGTGCCTCGGCGATTTCCGCGTAGGAGAGATCGTCGCCCAGTCGGAGCGTGAGGACTTCGCGGTGGGTCTCCGGCAGTTGTGCGATGGCGCGGCGCATCTCGTCCAGATGCGGGTCTTCGTCGGATGCTTCCGGGGCGGCGACGTCTTCGGGGATCGGGATGGTTCGTTGTCGGGTGCGGCGGCGGCGATGTTCGCGAAGGAGGTTTCGGGCGATGCCGATGAGCCAGGCTCGCTTTGAGTTGGCGGCTTGCAGGGCGGCCGTGTTGCGTGCGGCGATGAGGAATGTTTGTTGGAGGAGGTCTTCGGCTGCATGGGCGTCTTCCAGTCGTCGCCGGAGGTAGGCGAACACATCGGGGGCGAGGGTGTCGTACAGGGTCTCAAGTTCGGCGACTTCCTCGTTCATGGTCTCTATGGTACTGGTGACATGAAGGGGGTGGAAAGTTCAATCGGTCGGCGGATTGAGGGATTCGGGTCAGGTTGC
>CAYXGR010000143.1:0-5081 GCA_964464525.1 uncultured Planctomycetaceae bacterium | reverse complement strand
CCATCTATGATGGTGTTCATGCGATGCCATGCGAACCATCACGAGGGGGGGGCGGCGAGGCGGGCCGCGCGGGTTGTTGCGGCCGCGCTGCTGCTTGTCGTGTCGGGGCGTTCCGCATTCGGACAGGGGCATGGGCCGAGCCAGGTCGAGGTTGCGCCGGTCATCGAGCGGGAGGTCGCGCCGACGATTCGACTGGTGGGGACCGTGCGGCCGCGGATGCGATCGACGGTCGCGGCGGCGGTGGCCGGTCTGGTGGCGGAGATGGCGGTGGACGAGGGGGATGTCGTGAAGAAGGGGGACCTGCTGTGCAGGCTGTTCGATGCGCCGCGTCGGTTCGCGGTTGCCGAGGCGGAGGCGCGGGTCGCGGAGTTGAAGGCTCAGCTTGTCGTCGAACGTGCGGACTATGGCAAAGCGAAATTTGAGAGTGATCGGACCGAGGCCCTGTGGAAGCTTCAGCGATCGACCGACAAGGAGCGTAACGACACGCAGGCCGATCTTGATGCTGCACAGGGCCGCGTGAGCCAGGCGACCTCCGCCGTCGATGCCGCGCAGGCGGTGGTTGACCGGCTGGCGTATGAGCTGACGCGGACGCGGGTTCAGGCTCCGTTCGACGGTGTCGTGACGAAGAAAGAGACGGAGGTCGGAGCTTGGGTGGACCAGGGTGGTCCGGTTGTCACGCTGCTGGACTTGTCCACGGTTCGTGTGCGCGTGAACGTGCCGGAGGCCCAGATTGGTTTTTGTGAGGTGGGGGCGGAGGCGGATGTGGCGATCGAGGCGTTGAACCTGCATTTTTCGGGGCGGATCACGCGGGTGATTCCCGATGCCGACGCGCGTGCCCGAACCTTTCCGATCGATGTGGACATTCCCAATCCGACCGGCAGCCTGAAGGCGGGGATGTTTGTTCGGGCGAATGTGCCATCGGGTCCGAAGTCACTGCGTCTGTTGATTTCCAAGGACGCGGTCGTTCGGCGCGGGCCGGTGCCGATGGTCTATGTCGTCCGGTCTTCGGAGCGGGGGAAGATGGCGGACATTGTGCCGATCGAGATCGTGGCTGAGGTGCTGGACTATGTGGCGGTCGAGGCGACGGGTCTGACCGAGGGGGATGAGGTGGTGGTTCGCGGGAACGAGTTCATGATGGGCCCGGGCCCGGTGATTGTGAAGCCCGGCTCCGAACCCGCCGGGGATGCTCGCAAGCCAGGCTCGAATCCTGAAAGCCCGGCTGAAGCCGGCTGAGGGGCGTTGTGGATGGCGTTCACCACCGACTGAAGTCGATGGCAAACACAAAACTGCCCGGTGCGAAGCCGGCAAGAGAATCCACGGAATTCGTTATAGACTCGCCGCGATACCCCACTCAGAGTGGATAGGTACATTCATGCGTTTTGTCGATATTTTCATTCATAATCCGGTCAAGGTCGCGGTCGGGGTCATCCTGCTGGTGCTGTTCGGTCTGTTGACGATCACGCCTCCGTCGATCCTGCCGTCGCCGATCCGGGCGCCGGTTCAGTTGACGCCGAATACCGATGAGGCGCTGGTGACGGTCTCCACGGTCTGGGAGGGGGCGAGCCCCGAGGAGGTGGAGCGGGAGATTCTCGACAAGCAGGAGGAGACGCTGAAGAGCATCTCGAACCTGCGGAAGATGACCGGTACGGCGCGGGAGGGTGCGGCGTCGATCCTGCTCGAATTCGAGGTCGGCAGCGATCAGGACGTGGCCAAGCAGGACGTCTCCGACGCGCTGCGGCAGGTTCGCTATCAGATTCCGCAGAACGAGTTTGACAATCCGATCGTCAAGAGCGGATCGGAATTCGGCGAGGATGCCATTGCGTGGATGATTCTCTCGAGCAATCGGGACGACGTTTTCGCGCCGGATCTCTTCACGTTTGTTGATGAGGATGTGAAGCCGTTGCTGGAACGGGTGGAGGGGATTGCCTCGGTTCGGCTATTCGGCGGGCGGGTGCGCGAGATCCAGGTGGTGATCGATCCGTACAAGCTGGCACAGGCGGGGGTTACTTTCGGGGAGTTGCAGTCGGCGCTGCAGCTTCAGAACACGAATGTCGCCGCTGGCAACAGCGCTCAGGGCAAGCGGGATATCGTGATTCGGACGATGGGGCGGTTCGCCAGCCTGGATGACATTCGTAAGACCGTGATTAAGACGGGAGACGGGGGGCCGATTCGGGTCGAGCAGGTCGCGGCGGTGAAGGATACCTTCAAGAAGCAATTCAGCTTCGTCCGCAGCGAAGGGAAATACGTCATCGCCATTCCGGCCTACCGGAAGACGGGCTCGAACGTGATCGAGGCGATGGAGGGGCTTCGGGGGGCGATTCGCGAGGTGAACGCGACGGTGCTTGCCCATCGAGGTTTGAAGCTTGAGTTGACTCAGGTCTATGACGAGACGACCTACATCAACAGCGCGATCGATCTGGTGCGCAGCAACATCCTGTTCGGCGGCATCCTGGCGATTTCCATCTTGCTGCTGTTTCTGCGGAGCATCAGCGGGACGTTGATCGTGGCGATGGCGATTCCGATCAGCGTCATCGGCACGTTCCTGATCATTCCGCTGATGGATCGCAGCATCAACGTGGTGATGCTGGCGGGGTTGGCCTTCGCCGTGGGAATGGTGGTCGACAATGCGATCGTGGTGTTGGAGAACATTTTTCGGCATCGCGAGATGGGCAAGTCGCGGATGCAGGCGGCCTCCGACGGGGCAACGGAGGTCTGGGGCGCGGTGCTGGCCAACTCGCTGACGACGATGATCGTCTTTTTGCCGATCCTGTTCGTCAAGGAGGAGGCGGGCCAGCTTTTTCGGGACATTGCCATCGCGATCAGCGGGGCGGTGGCGCTCTCGTTGCTGGTGGCCGTGACGGTCATCCCGACGCTTGCCGCGCGGCTGCTTCGGAAGGCTCGAACCTCGCCGGATGCCGGGCGGGTGGCGCATGCCGTGGCCGCTCTGGTCGGCGCGATTAATCGGCGGGTATGGTCGCGCGTGCTGGTTGTGGGAGGCTTCACCACCGCCGCGATTCTGTTCAGCATCCGCTTGGCGCCGGAGCCGAGCTATCTACCGAGCGGGAACAAGAACCTGATCTTCGGGTTTCTCATGACGCCTCCGGGCTACAACATGAAGGAGTTCGCGGATATCGCAGTGCGGTTGGAGAATGGCAACCCTGCACAGGGTCAGGTGGGCATCCGGCAGTTCTGGGAGGTGGAGCAGGACACGCCGGAGTATGCGGCGCTGCTGGAGCAGTGGTCCGAAATGGTCGAGGGGCACGTCACGCCGCGGAAGCAGGCCGAGATCGCGCGTCAACAGGCGACGATTGATGACGCGGGCTCGACGCATGAGGCGCGGAGCATGGCCCGTCAGCGCATTCGGGAGCTGGAGCGGGAGATCGCCGAATGGCGGGTGCCGCCGCCGCCGATTGATAACTTTTTCTATGTCGCATTTGCGGGTGGATGTTTCATGGGCTGTTCGAGCGCGGATTCGGAGCATGTTCGCCCGCTGAAGAATGTGCTGGGCTCGACCGGCTTCAGCGTGCCGGACTCGATGGCCTTTTTCTTCCAACCCTCGATCTTCAAGGGAGAATCCGGCAATACGGTGGATGTCGAGATACGCGGCGAAGACCTTGGGCAGGTTGTGGCGGCCGCGCTGAACGTTCAGGCCGCGTGCACCCAACGATTCGGCCGGGTGGATCCGAATCCGAGAAACTTTTTTATCGATCGGCGGGAGGATCAACTGATCCCCGATCGGGTGAAGGCGGGGGATCTGGGTCTGACGGTCGCCGACATCGGCGGGATCATCCGGGCTTGTGGCGATGGGCGGGTGATCGGGCAATACCGGGAGGCTGGACGGAGCATCGACCTGACGCTCAAGGTTGCGAACACGGAAGACACCGTCACGGCGCGAAGTTCGACGGACATGATTGCCAACATACCGATCCATACGTCCACGGATCAGATCGTTCCGCTCTCCTCGGTGTGTCGGATTGAACGGACGACGGCCCCGCAGGAGATTCGACATATCGAGACGCAGCCGGCGGTGAAGCTGACCGTGCACCCGCCCGATGGAATTGCCCTGCCGTCCGTGGTGAAGACGATCGAGGAGGAGATCATCGCACCGATGCGCGGTTCGGGCTACGGAGAGGGGAAGATGAAGATTCCCGAACAGGTGATCGTTGTCCTGGCCGGGAACGCGGACAAGCTCAAGAGCACGTGGGATTCGCTCAAGTGGCTGCTGGCGTTATCGCTGCTGGTTGTCTATCTGCTCATGGCGGGTCTGTTCGAATCGTTCGCCTATCCCTTTGTGATCATCCTGACGGTGCCGCTGGCGGTGGTCGGGGGGTTTGTCGGGCTGGCCGTCGTGAACTACTGGACCTGGAGCGATCCGACGCTGGCGATTCAGGAACTGGACATCATGACGATCCTGGGCTTCGTCATTCTTCTGGGCATCGTGGTGAACAATGGAATTCTGATTGTGCATCAGTCGCTGAATTATGTGCGTTCCGGCATGCCCGCGGCGGATGCGATCCCGGAGGCGGTGCGGACGCGCATCCGGCCGATCTTCATGACGGTGTTGACGACGTTTTTCGGTCAGTTGCTGCTCGTGGTCCGGCCGGGATCGGGGGCGGAGCTGTATCGGGGCGTCGGGGCGGTGGTGCTGGGCGGACTGCTCCTGTCGTCAATATTCACACTGATCGTGGTTCCGGCGATGCTGTCGCTCTTTATGGGTGCGCGGGTGAGTCTGGGTCGGATGCTGTTCGGGCGGGAACGCGTGGTTTCGGGAGGATTGGTCGAGCGCGGGGAGGTTCAGACGCAGCCGGTCGTGGGGGGGTGAATCGAAACGTCGAAACGCCGAAACGTCAAAACGTCAAAACGTCAAAATAAAAACAACAGCAACAACCGCAAAAACAGAAACGACAACAACGGCATGAAAAAAACAGCAAGGAAAAAACAGGTAAGATTATTGATTGATTGAAGTGGGGATGGAGATTTGCATGCTTACCCGTCACGATAAGGCCGTGCCGTGTAAGCATGGCACCCGGCCGAACCTACGGGTTTCGGGCGGCCGCACGGACTGAAGTCCGTGGCTCGTC
>CAYXGR010000142.1:0-7640 GCA_964464525.1 uncultured Planctomycetaceae bacterium | reverse complement strand
GGAAACACACGACGACTTCTGCGTAAGGTTGACGATCGGTGCGAGTGATTCATCTCGCTGTCCCGTCCCTGCCTCCCGGTCATCCCATCTGTTGGTAAAGGGTCCACCCCATATAGGCGGCGTAGCAGAACAGCAGGATGACGCCCTCTCGACGGTTGATCCGGGATCCACTCGCCACCATCCCCCAGACCAGCAATGCCGCACCCACCATCACCGGAACGTGGATGTGGGCCATTTGTTTTTCGACCGGCAGGGGACGGATCAGACCGCTGATCCCGGCAATGGCCAGGATATTGAAGATGCTGCTCCCGATCAGATTCCCGAGACAGATATCGGGGTGCTTCCGGTAGGCGGCGATGATACAGGCCGCGAGTTCCGGGAAGCTCGTTCCCAGGGCGACCAGGGTCAACCCAATCAGCGCATCGCTCACGCCGAACCCCTTGGCAATCCCAATCGCCCCTCTCAGAAATAACTCCGACCCCCCACCCAACAGCGCAAGACCGAGGATGATGAGCACGCCATCCAGAAGGATCGACCGCAACATCCAGGGGGCCTGTTCATCCTTGAATTCTTTCTTGATTTGAGCACTCTCGCGGCGTGCGATTCGGATCGTCCACAAGAGGTACGAGATGAGCAGCACGCAGAGGAGAACAGCCTCCGCGCGGGTGATCCGGAAACCCATGCCGGAAGCCCATTCGTGGGGCATGACATCGAACGAGGCCAACACCAAAAACAGAGCCGTAACGCAGACCATGAACGGAACTTCGCGGCGGACAAAATCCGCTCGGGCCTGCAATGGATAGATAACGGCCGTCACGCCCAGGACGAGCAGGACGTTGAGGATATTGCTGCCGACCACGTTGCCGACGCAAATCCCGGGATTGTTCCGGTAGGCGGCCAGCCCGCTGACCACAAGTTCCGGTGCCGACGTTCCCATTGCCACGACCGTCAGGCCGACGATCATCGCCGAAACACCGAGGGTACGGGCCAGGGCCGCCGCTCCACGAACAAGCAGTTCTCCGCCCCCGATCAGGATCGCCGCCCCCACTCCAACAAGAAGAAGATCCAAGCCCATAGTTATGCAGATGCGACACTAGATACGAGGATAAGCGAATGACGAATGCACCCTTCTGGGGCGAACCGTCGGACTCGCGCGGCAACCGAACCTATTTACCACAATAGTCGATAATACGAGCAATCTCGCTGCGAAGATTAGCCCGTGAGACGATCCGATCCACGAAGCCGTGCTCCAACATGAATTCCGCGGTCTGAAAACCATCCGGAAGCTCGGTCTTGACCGTGTTCCAGATGACCCTTGGCCCCGCGAAACCGATCATGGCCTTCGGCTCGGCGATGGCCACATCGCCGAGACAGGCGAAACTCGCCGCAACACCCGCGGTCGTGGGGTCGGTCAGAATCGTAATATAAAGACCCTTGGAATCATCGTGCCGGGCGAGGGCCGCCGAGGTCTTGGCCATCTGAAAGAGGCTGATCAGCCCCTCCTGCATCCGTGCGCCGCCGGAACACGTGATGATCACGATCGGGAGTTCCTGATCAGTGGCTTTTTCGATGGCCGCCGTGATCTTCTCCCCGACGACCGAGCCCATGGAACCCATCACAAAAAAAGGATCCATCACCGAAAGTATGACCGCACGCCCCTTGATGTAGGCCTTCCCGGTCAGCACGGCCTCGTTCAAGCCGGAGCTCTTGCTGGCGTCGCTCAATCGCTTCCGATAGGGCTTGCTGTCGGTCCAGTTCAACGGGTCGGTCGAGACAAGCCCGGAATTGAATTCCTCGAAACTGTCCGGATCGGTCAGTTGCCGAATGCGCGATCGAGCATCGACGCGATAGTGGTGACCGCACTCCGGGCAGACGCGAAGGCGTTCCTCGAGCACCTTCTTGAAGATCATCTTGCTGCAGCCCTGACACCGCAGCCACAGGCCTTCAGGAACTTCAACTTTGGCCATCTTGTTATGCCTCATGGGTGCCAGGGATGACGCCACGGACACGCGTGTGTCCGGCGACTCATACTCGCTATACGACGGCTTGATTATACGGGATTGATCGCCCTGGGGAACAATTGGGCGCAAGAAAACGGGATCCGGAGCATTCTGATTGCCCTCGGATCCCGCACTCGTCTGTGGACTGTACCGCACGAAGGATTCAGGATATACGGCTACCTTGGAAACAAGAAACCGCTACGAACCTGAATACACATGACGGACAGTTTGCCGTCTGTTCACGGCTTAGTTCTCGCAGCTTAGTTGGCGAAGAACAGCAACGCCCAGGATAGGGGCGTAAAGACCAGGTCCAACAGTGGGTTCAGGTCGATAAAGCCGATCAATGTCGCAAGCACAAAGTCAAAGATATTCATGTTCCGAGTCCTTCCTTCAAGAAATCTAACAACGTTTCGTTACCTGCGGTCGAGGCACGAATTGCCTGCCGCACAACAGAATTCCCGTGTATGGCTTAGTTGCCGAAGAACAGCAACGCCCAGGAGAGCGGAGTAAAGAACAAGTCGAGCACCGGATTCAGATCGATAAAGCCGATCAGAGCCGCAAGCACAAAATCAAAGATTCCCATCGAACAACCTCACTTTTTCGTTCCCTTAACCAAAGTTGTATTCTTCCACAAAAAGAGGCTGCCACGACAGAATCGATCGGCGGGAACTGACCGCATGATCCCGAAGTGCCCTCGAACTTGCCACGCCCGAAGGACGGGGCCAATCAGGCGACTCGCCCGATGACTAGCGGGGAGTTTATCTACTACGTGATTTCACTGTCAACCTCTTTAGTCGGCATTGTCCGATATTTTTCCGACTTTTTCTCTTGCTGAGGCAACGACTTAGCATCATTTCAGAGCCATTTTTCCCATGAATACCACAGCCGCTCCAATCTCTCATTGCCCCAATCGCCTCTAGGCTTATGTAATACATAAGGATATGGGTTTATGACCGCCCTATTTGATCACACCCGGCGGAATCCATTAATTCTCAACATTATGTATCGGCAATTGGGACGACCGTTGGAAGATTTGATATCTTCTTTTCCCATTTCTATCGACTAGGGACGCCCGCGTCGCATCCGCCATCGTAAGGTCATGTCCCCTGGTTTCGATGACAATAAAGACACTCGTAATCTACACACGATATGGCCCCCGCTCATTTTGACGATAGATCGACCTGCATGATGACCGGATTGTGATCGGAACCGGATGTTTCAACCGTGCCGGATCGAATCCGATAGGAATCCGGCACATACCCCCTCGCCAAAGCGGGCGAGCACAGGATGAAGTCGATGATGCTCCGGTGGGGCTCTTTATTGTACGAAGCCGCGGCCTTCGGAAGATCATCCAGAAATGTCTTGAGCACGGTCTTGCCCTTGCCCCGGAGGGCCAATAGCGCCTTACTCTCCCATGTATCGTTGAAGTCGCCGCAGATGACAAATCTCGCATCCCGGTCCCGATGGAGCAGATCGTCCAGTATCCGGCGGGCCTGCTTCGCCTCCGAAACCCGAATCCGCTCGCTCTCCGCCCCTCCGCGTTTGCTCTTCAGATGAACCACGAAGACGTCGAATCCCGGCTGCCCGTCCGGCTCGATGCGGACCCGGATCAGGTCGCGGTGAAAGGACATCATTCCGCCTTTCCCGTCTGGGAAACGAACGTGACGATAGGAAGTGACCGGGCCGACCGGGTGCCGGGAGAGCACCGCGCAGTCGATGCCGCGCCGATCGTTCCCCTCCACGCAGACGACGTGTTCGTACCCCATGTCCGGCAGCATGGCTCGAACGAATCGCTCGAGGTAGCCTCGATTCTCGACCTCCTGAAGCGCCAGAACGTCTGCGTCGATCCGACGAATCGTTTTCGCGAGTTCTTCGATCTGCTCCCTGGGCTTGGGTTCCGTTCCCCCGTCCTGATGGTAGGGATCGTCGTACTCATCAAACAGGTTGAGCACGTTGTACGACGCGATCGTGACTACACTTGTAAACGTTCGCTGCGTCTTCGTCGGTTCGGGCGGAATCGGCTCCAACTGATCGAGGATCGTCACCTGATCGGGTTTGAAGACCTCGATCTGGGGTTTACCACGGTATTCGCTGATCACGCCGTGAATACGCACGTTTTTTCCGCCGTAGAGCTTCAGGACCGGTTCGGGAAAGTTTTTATTGTTTCGCTTTCGTACGATTGCCGTAAAAAAGCGACCTTTGTCGAAATTCAGGAAGTTGATGGTCCGCGACGTGCCCGTCTTCACGATGGTGCCCTGCACGACCACCTCCCGCCCCAAATACTGATGCGCGCTCTTCCAGTCGATCACAGGAAGACCGGAGGCGGCGGGAAGTATTTCCTCATCCGCGCGAAGCCCGGGCACGACAAACAACGATAACGCGACAACCATTCCAATCGAAAAACGCATGGAGTCCCTCCTTATAACAATGGGTTTCCGCAGGTGGTGACCGACCCTCCGGTCGATCCGCCCGGCCATTTCATCGCATATCCAATCGGGATACAACCGCACGACCTGCGCCGGCGTGGTCGTTCAATGCCCCGCGTGGAAGAGCCACGGACTTCAGTCCGTGCGGCCATTCGACCACCCCTGAGTCCCAGGTTCGCGAACATGAATATCAGCCGCCGAAGCCAGCGCCTCTTCGGTCGGCACGTCGCCGAAGAGGGTGTCATACGAGACGCGGACAGTCATCACCCTTTTAAGGGTTCGGCGATAGGAACCCTTGCCGTTAATCAAGATCAGAAAGGGCGCTGCAGGTATCGCCACGAAGATCAGCGTCAGCCCCCTCGCAATGCGCGAGAACCAGGTTTGGGGCTGAAACATAAGCCGTTCCGATTGCAGACTGGAGGCCATCGATGCGCCGCACTCGGGGCACGGTGTGCCTGCGGAAAGGCCGCGCAGGTTGTAGCCGCACTTCACACAGGGCACGTCGGCCTGAAGTCTCGGACCCGCAGGCGGCTTGTCATCAGGGATCGGCTCCGCCGTGGGCGGTACAGCGATCGGCGTAGCAAGCGGATTGTAGATCGGCGTTGGCACCTCTCGCGTGGCCCGCTTCTTCTCGGCGATTTCGGACAGCAGGTCGAAGTAGCTGCCGGAGGACGATCCTTCACGCTCGTCGGAGGACGATTGGGCCGCTCCCTCCTGCCGGGGCGTCAGGACGAGCGTCTTCAACTCGGCAGCGCCCTCCCGAAGCAAATCGGCCGTGGCCACCTCCTGTCGCAGGGCACGCTGAAAATGATCCGCACTCTTGTAGCGGAACAGCTCCTTCTTGTGCGCCGCCCGCTCGATGATCTCCGAAATCGAAATCGGAATTGAATCGGGCAGCTTCGCGATCGGCAGCGGGGCATCGGCGTGTTGTTCGCGTAGGGCGTCGCGGTCGCCGGTGAAGGGTTTGCGACCGGCAAGAAGCTCGTAGAGCAGGATGCCCATCGCATAGACGTCCGACTGCGGCGAGGACTTTCCGTCGAAGACCTCGGGGGCCATGTAGGCCGGCGTACCCGCCGTGGAGAGAGATTTGTCGGACCGGCGGCGGAGGGCGGCGAGGCCGAAATCCGTGACGAACAGGTGGCCTTCCTGATCGAATAGAACATTGCCGGGCTTGAGGTCGCGATGAATGACGCCGCGCTTGTGCAGGGCGGCGACAGCCCCGGAAATATCCCACAGAATGCGAATAACCAATGCGAGGGACAGGGGGCAGTCCGGCTCCCGCAATTCGTGGAGCGTGGGGCCTTCGATGTAGTCCATGACGAGGTAGGGGACGTTTTCGACGAGTCCGGCGGCGTGGATGGCGACGATGTTGGGGTGTCTGACCGCCGCCTCGGCCCGGGCACCGGCGATGAAGCGTTCGAAGTGGGGATCGTTCGTGTCGGTCGCGGCGTTGAGCAGAAACTTGACCGCGACCGGTCGATGCAGCACGGCGTCCCAACCGCGATGGACGACACCCATCCCGCCGCGTCCGATCTCCGCGTCGACCCGCACATTTCCGACGTTGGGGGGAAGGGTGATTCCTTCGCGCTCCTCGTCGAACACCGTTTCAGAGAGATTGGAGTCCCCCGGCGTGACCGTATTCGCGATGTCGCCCGCGCGTGAAAGGGGTGGCTCGCCGGGAGAAGGCTGCTTTTTGGATTCATCATCCATAACGGCTTCTCACGCGGATGGAGTAATGCGTTGCCACAAGGCATCGCCGAACAGCTTGACCCGGATACGATCGTAATGCCAGCCCACATGTAGTATGAGGCAAATGACCCGTTTCAGTCCGTATTCTCGATCCGGCTGAGTACCTCGTCAAGACAGAAGGCGCAGGGTGGCATGGCCAAGCATTGAGGGCGACCAAGACGGGAGCCCGAAAACAGCCATGGCGAGTGGGTAGCTTGCCGATCGCCCCAAAGGGCCCGCAACATGTCAACCCGTGGCCCCGGTTTCCAACCAGCCTGTGGCGCCGGTTTTCCATCCGGTGCGAACTGAAGCGACCTTTTTCCATGAGGTGGCTCACCACTGCCAAGGCACGATCCTTGGGGATCGTGCCTTGACAGTGCCACCCTTGACAGTGCCACCCTTGACAGTGGCACTCTTGAAAATAGCCTCGCGGACCGCTTCCTAATCCCGGCGCGCCGGGATGGCTCTGCCAGGCTTTTCATGCACAGTCAAACGGGTGATTCGGCCGTCGAATGGGATCGCTCGACCTGCCCTATGTGGGTTGTTGTTCTCGAAACCACGCCACGAAATGTTTCAGACCCTTCTCCAGGGGGGTACTCGGTTGGTAGCCAAGTTCTGCCCGGGCGCGGGAGACGTCCGCAAAGGTCTTGTCGACATCGCCGGGTTGGAGCGGTTGGCGGTCGATGATCGCCTTTTTGCCGAGGGCCGTCTCGATCGCCGCAATCAGATCGCTTAGGGACACCGGTCTTGATTCGCCGAGGTTGTAGATGTGGTAGCCCTTGCACCGGTCGATCGCCGCCATCACCCCGGCGATGATGTCGTCGATGTAGGTGTGGTCGCGCATCATGCTGCCGTCGCCGAAGACCGGGATGGACCGGCCGGACTCGATCAGCCGCGTGAACTTGTGGATCGCCAGATCAGGCCGCTGGCGGGCGCCGTATACGGTAAAGAAACGCAGGGAGGTGACGTGGATGCCGAACAGGTGGTGGTAGGCGTGACAGAGCAGTTCGCCCGCCTTCTTGGTCGCGGCATAGGGTGAGATGGGGTGATCCACGTTGTCCGTCTCGGAGAAGGGCACCTTCTCGTTGTTGCCGTAGACGCTCGAGCTGCCGGCGAAGATGAAGCGGGGAATCTGATGCTTCCGCGCCGCCTCCAGCATGACCGACGTCCCCCGGACATTGACATCCTGGTACAGTGGCGGATTCTCGATCGACGGTCGCACACCCGCCCGCGCGGCGAGGTGAACCATCACGTCCACCCGCTGCATCATCGCCGTCTCGACGGCCTCGGCATCGCGGATGTCACCCTCCACCAACGTGAACGCGTCCTGTTTGAGGGAGACGGCGAGGTTGCGTCGCTTTACCGCCGGATCGTAGAAGGAATCAAAGTTGTCAAACCCGATCACGCGACGACCGGCGGCAAGGAGTGCCTCGCAGAGGTGCGAGCCGATGAAGCCCGCCGCGCCGGTGACGAGGACGGTTTGAAT
>CAYXGR010000141.1:0-7693 GCA_964464525.1 uncultured Planctomycetaceae bacterium | reverse complement strand
GGGTGCCCCATCCTTATCTCAAAAGAATGACACGCCGAGACTCCGAATATAACCCCGCGAAGAGTGTCACAGCCCCCTAATTGCTCATGGCGCCGTTGCCGCTGAAGGTCTCCATCAACTGAATAGCGGCCGGGCCTGCGAGGACGATGAAGATCGTGGGAAAGATGAACAGAATTAGCGGCAGCAATAGTTTTACGGCCGTCTTTTGTGCCCGTTCCTCGGCTCTTTGACGACGCTTACTCCGGAGCGAATCGGCCTGCGTCCGCAGGGCCTTGGCGATGCTCGTTCCGAGCTTTTCGGCCTGCGTGATCGTCGCCACCAAGGCTCGCATCTCCTGAACCGCGGAGCGTTCGGCCATTTTGGTCAGGGCTTCGGCCCGGGTGACACCCATCTGCGTCTCGACCAGGGCAATTTGAAACTCCTCGGCCAGGGGTGGATAGACGTTTCCCATTTCGTCGCTGACGCGCAACAACGCCGCATCGAGTCCCAGTCCGGCCTCGACACCGATGACCATCAGGTCGAGGGAATCGGGCAGCCCGTTGCGGATCGCCTCCGCCCGCTTGCTGATGGACATGTTGAGCCAGAGGTTCGGTAACATGAAGCCCACGCCGGCGGCGAAGATCGTCTGACCGATCAGGTTGAGCATGTCCTTTTCGGCATTCATTGCCACGGCCGCCCCGGCAAGTCCGCAGACGACGAAACCCGCCGTTTTACTGGCCAGGAAGAGCGAGGATGCGTTTTCTTTTCGGAATCCCGCGCTGGCCAGTTTGCCCTTCAGCGTCGTCTGTTGCTCCGCGTTCTGAGGCATGACCGGCTTCGAGAGAATCGGTGCGGCCTTCGCGAACATGCTGTCATTCGAGACTCGATTCTTGGCCTTGTTTCGAAGCAGGCGTAGATCCTGATCCTTGCTCAGGCCGGCCGACCGGCGGCGAACGGTATCGTTGTCGCTCCCCTTCTTGGGAATCAACGCATAGATCACCATCGTTACAGCGACGACCACCAGTCCGCCCAGTATGTAGATTTCCATAGCTTGGTCCCTCTATATAGTCTGTGGAAGAAATCGCGATCAAACCATGTGGCACGGAGTCCCGGTCCCGATGCACCGGGGTCGCACCGGTTGGAAACCGGCGCCACAGTCCGATCACGATCTACTATACCTTGATATTGACGATCTTCTGGATCATGGCGAGCCCCAATATCTGGGCCACGGCCCCGGCGATCAGCATGTATCGCCCCATCTCTGTATCGATCAGCTTGTTGGCGTAATCGGGGTTGACCACCATTTCCATGATGAACACCGCGACCGGCAAGGCGAGCAGAACCCAGCCCGAGAGCCGCCCCTCCGCAGTCAGCGCCTTGACCATTCCAAACAGCTTGATCCGCTCCCGAATGACGCCGCTGATGTTATCCAGAACCTCGGCCAGATCGCCGCCGGTCTGACGTTGGATGCAGACAGCGGTGACAAAGAAGCTGACATCCATCACCCCGACGCGTTTGGCCATGCTCTGGAGGGCATCTTCGATTTTGATGCCCAGGTTTTGCTCGTGGAAAACCAGCGCGAATTCGGTTCTGACAGGATCGGGCATTTGCTGGCTGATGAGCAGGATCGAGTTGGCCAGCGAGTGACCGGCCCGAAGCGCCTGTCCCATCAATTCAAAGACATCCGGGAGCTGGTTCACGAACTTGTTGATGCGCATCTTTCGCTTGATGAAGATGGCAACGAGGGGCAGGACGATGATTCCCAATCCCACGCCGATTCGAACCCACAACTCCGTTTCGAGCAGATGACAGCCGATGTAGCTGGCCGCACCCAGACCCACGAGATTGATGATCGTAGTGGTCGCGCTGAACGGAATATTGGCCTGATCCAGCATCGTCTGAAGAGAAGAGATGACACTGAGCTTCGAGAGGGCCGCGCTGATGGAAGTCTTGGCCTCTCGTTTATCCCTCAGGATGGATCCTTTCAGCGCGCGGGCCTCGAGCGCTCCCATCGCGGACCCGGTTCTTCCACGAAGTCGGTGCTCGATCTTCTTGGATTCAACCCTGCGTAAATCCTTGACGAGGTTGAAAATGGCATAGGTCAACATGACCGATCCGATCAGCGGCAACCCGTAGACACCAAGTTGCTCCTTCGTCGAATCGGAAAGAAACTGCGCTATCGTGCTGTGTAGTATCGGATGCATGGTTGAAAGCCCCTCCATCGGCGGTCGTTTTATGACGCCCCTGGATCTTTTGCCAAGACCTTTCGCTCGAACATACTCGCATCAAGAGCGGCACCCGACGTGGCCAATCGATCCAAAAAGCAGGGTCGCAGACCCGTTGCCACGAACTGGCCGAATGCCTTGCCGGAAGAACCGACGCCCAGTTGCTCAAATTTGAAGATTTCCTGGATGGTCACGGCATCGCCTTCCATACCCTGAACCTCCGCGATGGACATGATCTTGCGCGGTCCGCCCACCAGCCGGCTGGCGTGCACGATGATATGGATCGCACTGGCGAACTGCTGCCGGATTGCCCGAAGTGGCAATTCGAATCCCGCCATCATCACCATGGTCTCGACACGCTGAACCGCATCCCGAACGCTGTTGGCATGGATGGTCGTCAGCGACCCGTCATGCCCGGTGTTCATCGCTTGAAGCATGTCGAGGGTTTCCGGACCACGGCACTCACCGACCACAATTCGATCCGGACGCATACGCAACGAGTTGATCAGCAGGTCGCGGATTCTTATCTGCCCCTTGCCTTCGATGTTCGGCGGTCGCGTTTCAAGCCGCACGACATGAGGCTGACGCATCTGAAGCTCCGCGGCATCCTCGATGGTGACGATCCGCTCGGTATCAGGAATGAAAGACGACATGTTGTTGAGCAGCGTGGTCTTACCCGAGCCGGTGCCGCCAATGATCAGGACATTCATGTGCGAGAGGACGCAGGCCCTGAGGAACTCGACCATCTCCTTCGTGACGGAGACAAACTTAATGTAGTCGTCCCAGGTAATCGGATCGGTACCAAACCGGCGAATCGACAGGGACGGCCCATCGATGGCCAACGGGGGAATCACGGCGTTGACACGCGAGCCATCTTTCAGACGCGCATCCACCATGGGCGACACTTCGTCGCAGCGCCGACCGACCGATGAGACGATCTTGTCGATCACATGCAGCAGGTGGGCGTTGTCCTTAAAGCTGATGTTTGCCTTCTGGAGGGTCCCCTTGCGTTCGACATACACCTGCTTCGGCCCATTGATCAGGATATCGCTGATGTGCGGATCGGACAGGAGTGCTTCGAGCGGTCCGAGGCCAAACGTTTCGTTCAGGATTTCGACCACGAGGCGCTGCCGTTCGCTGTAGTTCAGCAGCGCGTCTTCCTGCTCGCAGAGATTGACGATGACCTGCTTGACTTCCTCCTTGACCTCGTCTCCCTTTCGCTTCCCGATTGCGGCCAGATCGAGCGTATCCACGAGTTTTTTATGGATTTTCGTCTTGAGTTCGGAAAATTCATCGGACCGATCGTCTTGTTTTTTCGCGCCAACCGGACCGATCGGCTTCTTCGGCACAACGGGAATGGGTACTTCTTGTTTCACCGCGGATTCCGGTCCCGGCGAGACTGGAGCGGAGCCTGCATTCTCCGATTGAGCGTCTGTCTTATTGGGTGATTTCAGCGTCGGTATTTTGGTTCTGCCGAACATTCGGGTTCTCTCCCTGGTTGATTTCTTCCCTGTCGATCCGGCGCCAATCAGGCGTCGAAGTCTCTGGTCCGTCGCGTGGTTGAGTCATCCACCCTATTCGGGGCCGATATCCGATTCCGTGGTCCGCTCGCGGAATACTCGCAAACAAGAACATCATCGGTTTGAGCAAGGACGAGGATTGCGCGAAATCCGGGCTACGTCCTCATCCCACACGTCCAATCGAACGGGATGATCGATTTAGGGTCCCCAAGTATCGTAAATGGATTCAATCGCCCCCCCCCTGTTTTCGGGCGTGTCGCCTTTCCCGTCGAATCCCCCGCCGGATTCGTCCTTCATCTATCCAGGCGCTTCATGCATCAGCCTTGGATGACCCGCTCCGTCCCGGCCGATCCCAAGTCGGCGCTCTCTTCGGTATCGCCCGCACCTTTCCCGAAAAATCGGCCGAAGAGTCCACCTTTCTTTGCAGACTCGGCGGCCTCCTCGGGCGTGTGTATCAATCGAGCGAGATCACGTATCTCCTGACGCACCCTGACCTTTTCGGCGAAGGTCTTCAAGGGTTGCCCGATATTGATGCTGGCGCTGACGCTTTTCCAATCGTCCGAAATGGTAGCAAACATTTTTCGATTGAGCGTCATCTGTACCTGTTCAAGTTCGAGGTGGGCCGATTCCCGCCCAATCCGGTTGCACACCAGTGAGATTCGCGATGCATTGAATCCCAAGGTGCCGAGTTCCTGGACCATCCGATCCGTGTTTCGCACGCTGGTAACCAGCAGTTGCAGAACCAGAAAGTTATAATCCGCCGCGTCTAGGACGCTTCTTCCGCCGGGATCTTGCCGCGTCGGCCCATCCACAACGACGTATTCGCACATCGCCTGGAGGCTCGTCAGAACATTCGCACAATGGGCGGCGGTGATCATCTCCGCCTGTGCAAACGATTGAGGCCGGCGCAACACATAGACTCCCGTCTCATGCTTAATTAATGCACGCATGATCATCTGCGGATCGAGCTCTTCCTGCGTCGAACACAAATCGGCGACGGTATACTGGCCATGCACGTCGAGCAGCGTGGCCACGTGGCCGAACCGGAAATCCAGATCGACGATCGCCACCATCTCGTCGTCTTCCACCAGATCCGCCAGTTCCACGGCCAGGTTTGTCGCAATCGTCGTGCATCCGACTCCGCCGGAACTTCCCATCACCGAGATCAACTTGCCCGGCTGTTTCACGCCCGACCGGCTGGCCACGATCCTCGATATCGCCTGCTCCAGCTCCTCGACATTCAGCGGCTTGACCAGGTATTCCTTGACACCGGCCTTCATGGCGCTCAGAACGACGTCGCCCTCGGTCTGCTTGCTCAGCGCGAATATGGGCAGATTCGTTTCCGTCTCTCGAAGCTGCCGCAGGCACTCGATCACAACCGCTGCGTTGGGATCGAGATCGGCAATGATCACATCGCACGGAAACTGCGCCACCGCCTGCGGCAACAGGCTCGGCTCGTCGAGTTCGGCGACAATCCGAAGCTGTGGGAGGGCGGTAATCGCTCGGCGCAATTCGGGTGCGGCGGATTCATTTGCTGTGTAGAGGATTGTGCGTACCGTCCGCGCCATGGCTGCCGGTCAAACCCCTTCCGGTTTAAGGAATGCTCCCTCATGATTTCGAGCCGCGCGGCTCGATCTCCGTTTCCCTTATCGGCCGCCGCGATCGGCACCTTAAGAACCCATTCCGCGTTTACGTCGGGAGCGGATGGATCAAAATGGATAACGTTTGTATCGGATGCACGCCGTAACAATAGCGCGTCGCTCGCGGTGTCCTGATAATCGAACGTCCCAACAGTTTTAGTTTCCTCTGCGTCGTTCTACCGACGACCGACGACACACGCCCAGCCCTACCAGGCATCCTCGGGCCGATTATTGGATCAGGCGGACCGGCCGACGCCCGCCAAGCGTTTGGAAAATCTCTCGAAGCTGGTTCACATACCGGGGCGCACCGTTGTTATCGGGATCGGGCGCATTATCGGCGAAGAAGTAGTGATCGGGCGACGTGGCAATGTCGATGCACAGCGCTTCGTTCACATCGGCTCCGACGCCGACGGAATAGACCGTCATCCCCAGTTCCTTCGCCGCGTTCGCCCGGTCTATGGCCCATGCAATCGCATCGGGGTGATTGTTTCCAACCGTTGCGTTGTGTTCGTTTACGTTCGGCGTTCCGTCGGTGAGCATGACGATGACCTTGGCCGAGGATGGGCGTGCCCGATGACCCGTCAATTCCTCGATGCCCGCATGCACGCCCGCGCCGATATTGGTATAGACCGTGTCATGCCCCGCCTGAAACGTGAACATCGAATCGGGAATCTTCTGCAGAGCCTCGGCAAGCGATAAACCGTTATGGGGTGAAGTCAGATTCTCGCGATGAATCCCGAATTGCCCGAAGGTTTCGAGTGATACATGATCCTGCGTCCGGAGAAAGATGATTTCATCGATCATGACCTGGACCGAATTTTTCACTGAGCGCAATGGCTCCTCCGGCGTATCGGCAAGTTCCGGCGTTCGGTCGTGTCGGTTCTGCTGCTCGAGTAGATAGTTCACAAAAGTCTTGATACCATAGCGATACCGCAGGTGGGTGTCGGTCAGATACATCCTCGTATAGTTCGATAACACGTATTTGATATAACCGCTCCAACTCCCCCGGAGATACGGATACGAAACAACCTGCGTCAACTCGTCTCTGTCTACGAGTGTGTCCCCATTGCCGCCGTCTTGGTATTTCGAGTTCGGCATGCCGCTCTCCCAGCCCGCCAGCCCCAACAGAACCTGAACGCGGCGTCGAAAGTGTGAGGAATGTTTATCGTTTCGGCCGTTCAACAGCGCATTTCGCTCGTCCGCCGTATAGCCCGACTCGATCAGATTCTGAATCACGTCCGGATCGGTGGTGGGTGCGAACCGAGGTATATAATAGAGACCTCCGTCGGCTTCAGGACGATAGGAACCCAAGGCAAGGTTGCTTCCGTAACCGGTCATCCAACCCCAGCGCGGACCCGCCGGATTCGGGCTGCCGCCGTTCGGCTCAGACCCCGGATCGGGATTGCCCCCCAGGCTTTGCGGAATGCCCGGTCCCGTCCCCGGAGCGTTGTTCATAATTGAGAGCGGCCCGGGTGTGGGCGGATTGTCTCCGTTGCGAATGCCCGATCTGCCCGTGTTGATCGGCAGGGCGATCCAGATCTTTTTCAGGTTGACTTGCACGCCCGGTCGGGTTCCCCCGCTATCGGATGGGAAATTCTGCGTGTGGCGAAGCTCGCTGTCATCATTCATGGAGCCCGACAGATCGATGACCAGGGCGATATCACGCGGCACGAGCATGGCCGTGGCGCTGGCACGCATCGTGGCCTCATCCATGCCCAACGATTTTGCGAATAAAAGTGAAACCGGCCCGTCCGCAGGCGTCTGATCGCGGCGCAACGTCACGCGGACCGCGTCGTAGGGTTGCTCATTCGGATGGAAATCGTACGGGTCCGTATTGCCCGCAACCCTGATTGCATGCCCCAACACAACATCGGTTTGAGCCAGATCGGCGTATCGGCCCAGGATCTTATTCAGATGGGTGAATCGGGCGGCCTCCTGAATCGCCGCATCGGAGATGCCGTCGATCGATCCCAACCGAGACGCAGCCGCCAACGCCGCCGCGTCGGCCGCGCCTTGGAGATCCCTTTTTGCGATGTACATCATCCCCGTATCGACTGCCAGGGCTGCGACCCCGACGCCGACCATGCTACCGAACAACACCGATGGCACCATGACGGCAGCGCGGCGACGCATCTTTCCCTTCTTCGTGCGCGAATTCATTCCGACCCCTCGTCGAACACGGGGCGCAGGGATACACGGATCAAAATCCCTCGCCAATAAACAATATTGTGTGTTTTATGGTTTGCCCGAGGCCTCGGAATGCGGCCCGCGGGGTGAAAATGACTGCCATCGCGTGCAGCCTGTGATCTGTGTTACTCGGGTGCCATGC
>CAYXGR010000140.1:4087-7694 GCA_964464525.1 uncultured Planctomycetaceae bacterium | reverse complement strand
TCGAGTTGTTGCTTGCTCCTTGAATGGTGCCGTTAGCCTTAGTCCGCAATTCTCACCGACTGATCAGAGCCGCGACCGTAAGGGAGTGGTGGGTATCGACTAACGGCAATCGCTCAGTAGCCATTCCATCGACAGCGTGTCGTGATCCAGGTGTTCTGGAATCGTTCTGGGAGGGTGTACGCCGACCGCTCCCTCACGGTCGCGGCTCTGATTGAAGCGGCACCGCTTCAAATGTCTGGTGAAAAATGCGGGTTAGGATCAGCGAGATAAAAACTTGCCGAAAGCTGGGGTAACCATACTACTGTGGTTGGCCAGGGGTCTTTTCGAAACCGGGAAGTTATTTTATTTGCGATCTATATTCCCCACCTTTTCTTTTGAGAAAGGATGGGGCACCCGTCATGATGTATCGCCCTTTCAGGACTGGGCGTCTATTAATCGCTATAACCCAGGGCGGCGCTTCGCTTGGCCCTGGGCTGAGATGTTGCGGCCCCTTCGGGGCGAACGGCGTGATTCTTCGCCGCCTGAATTGTGATGGACCCGGGGGATCGCTTTCGGGGATCGAACGATCGAGTTGCCCTCGTAGTGAGGGGGATATTTTTTTGATGATAGAACTTTGGCCGTGGTTATCGGTCGTTTGTTGGTTGGATTGAGACATTTGATTGGCTCCAAAACTGGTGCGCGTAATGTGAAAAAACAAATTTAAGTGGAAAAAGCCGGAAAAAGCCGGAAACTGAACATGGGTGTGCTCCTTTTTACCACTGGTTTCAATCCATTCCGTTCCTGCCTCCTTTATGCCCAGTAGTCTTGCTCCGTGTTCCTTTTGAAAAAGTCAAAAAGAAAAAGTACACGAAGAAGAGGGCTGGGGATTGATCGAGCGATCGAGTTGCGTTCTTCCTCCGCCCCTCCGGGGCGGGGTTGTGTGTGTGGACCCTGGACCACGAGTTCCTCAATCTTGAAACAGAAGAAACTACCGGCGGGACGCCGATGCTCCCCAAATGGAGGAGAATTCCAGGCGCGCTCGAACGGAGTTTTTCAGGCGCGTTTGAACTGTTTTTCGAGATCGTGGGTGGAGAGTTCGAGGGTTGTCGGGCGGCCGTGGGGGCAGTTGGAGGCCCGATGGGTCAGGTTGCGCTGCTCGAGTAGGACGTGGATTTCCTCGGTCGAGAGCGGATCGCCGGCCTTGACCGCGGCCTTGCAGGCCATCATGTCCAGACAGGCGTGGAGCAGCGTCTCCTCCGAATCGGTCTCGCCCGACTCGGCCAGCCGGTCGAGCAGGTCTCCTACAAATGTCTTGATATCGACGTTGTGCAGCAGCGTGGGGAAGCTCTGCACGGCCAGCGCCGACGGGCCGAAGGCGTCGATGACGATCCCGAGCGTGTGGAGCGTTTCGCGGTGTTGCTCGGAGGCCTCGATCTGGGCGGGGGAGACATCGAGGGTTTCGGGAATGAGCAGACCCTGGGATTCAAGCGGTCCGGCGAGGATCCGTTCGCGGAACTGCTCGTAGAGAATGCGCTCGTGCAGGGCGTGCTGGTCGATGATGATGACACCGTCGACCGTCTGGGCGACAAGGTAGGTGTTGTGGACCTGAATGACGGACGCCGACGCGAATTGCGGATCGGAGCATTCGGATTGCGGAACCGGTTTCGCGTCCGGGGTTGCAGTGGCGGAAGTCGCATCCCCCGAACGATTCGAGGCCGAGTCTTCGACCGATGCCGCGCCTTCGACGCCTTCGCCCGTCGGTGACGGACTGGCGTTGCCACGATCGTATGGCGGCACAGAACCCCCCGCAGGCATTCGGCTATCCGCCGGTGGTGTTCTCAGTGTGCCGGCGATCGAGGGTCGCAGGCGTTGGGTCGAGAAGGAGGGCGGCGGGAAGGCCAGCCGAGTCTGCGTTGGATCGATTCGCTTGAGAGAATCGGCCAGGGCATGGCGCGCACGCTGTTGCTGTTCCGTGTCGGCGGAGGGTGCCTGATCGCTGTCGCCATACGATCGGCCGAGAGAGACCGCCGGGGTCCAATCGTGATTGAGCATCGTGTCCCGCAGGACGGAGAGAACCTGCGACTGGACCAGACCGGCGTCGCGCCAGCGGACCTCGATCTTGGTTGGATGAACGTTCACGTCAAATTCGGCCGGATCGACGTTGAGAAACAGAAACACGACGGGAAAACGATCGTGTTCGACAAGGCCACGATAGGCCTCGCGCACGGCATAACCGAGGCGGCGATCGGCGATGAAGCGACCGTTGAGGAACAGGTATTGCCACTTGGTGGAGGCGCGAGAATTCGGCGGCGGGGCGATCAGGCCCTCGATCCGCAGACCGCGCTCGTCGCGGGCGACGTCGATCAGACAGTCGGCGAGATCGGCCCCGTAGAAATCGGCGATGCGATCTCGGCGACGATTGGTTGAAGGCAGGTTGCGCATGGGCCGGTCGTTGTGCGTCAGGGTGAAGGCGACCTTCGGATGCGCCAGGGCCAGCCGTGCCAACTGTTCGGTCACTCTGGCACATTCGGTCTGGGGCCGGCGGAGGAACTTTCGGCGGGCGGGCACGTTGTAGAAGAGATTGCGAATCTCGACGGTGGTGCCCTCGGGCGCGGCGCAGGGGCGGGGCTGAAGCTCCGGCGATTCGGGATTCGCGGGAATCAATTCGCAGGCTTCGAGCGAGTCGGAGGTGCGGCTGACGATTCGGAGTCGGCTGACCGAGGCGATGGAGGCGAGGGCCTCGCCGCGAAAGCCGAGGCTGCGAACATGGAAGAGATCGTCATCGGTAAAGAGTTTGCTCGTCGCATGGGGGGAGATGGCGAGGGGAAGATCGGAGCGTGGGATGCCGCAACCGTTGTCGGTCACGCGGACGAGGCGGGCGCCGCCCTCTTCGAGGACGATGTCGATCCGCGTGGCCCCGGCATCGAGGGCGTTCTCGATGAGTTCCTTGACGACCGACGCGGGGCGTTCGATGACCTCGCCGGCGGCGATCTTGTTGACAAGATCTGGAGAGAGTGTCTTGATCGGGGGCATGTTTCATCCGTGAAAGGATCGACGACTTTTCTGGTTGCCTCAGGAATGTGGCGAGTATAGCGATTGATTTGTCGGTGGGTCAATGGAGCGTGTTTTTAAGACTCGTCTGAACCATCGTGTCTTGTGAATTGATGAAAAACCAGGAAGAAAAGTGTTTGGAAGACGTGTCACTCATGCTATGATGACGATATCGCTTAATGCGTCATCCAACAGGAACTTTTGTATGGCATCCGTTATTCCATCGCGCATCGATACGACCGCCGGGGTCTGTGGCGGGAAGCCGTGTATCTCGGGCACGCGCGTGCGAGTCCAGGATATTATCGTCTGGCACGAACAGATCGGCCTGTCTCCGGATGAAATCGTCTCTCAATACGAAGGCATCACTCTTGCCGACATCTATGCGGCGCTGAGCTACTATCACGACCATCGGGACGAGATCCGCAAGGACATGAGCGAGGAAGAATCTCTGGAAAAGGCGCTGCGGGGTCAGATTCCATCCAAGCTCATGAAAAAGCTCGCCGACATCAATGGCGAATAACATTTCCTTTCACACGGATGAGAATTGTCACGAAGCTATCGGTGCCGGTCTGCGCCG
>CAYXGR010000140.1:2647-3987 GCA_964464525.1 uncultured Planctomycetaceae bacterium | reverse complement strand
ATTGGTGGCGGCCTGCGTTTCTGAAGGCGGGCCCGGAGCATGATCGATGGCCACGATGCCCGAGATTCGACCGACGCAACTGGAACGGGACGACGTCGGCGGCGACTTGTGGACGCTGAACTTCGGTCCGCAGCATCCGGCGACCCACACGACGCTGCGACTGGTGCTCGAACTCGACGGCGAGACCGTCGTCGCGTGCACCCCGCACATCGGCTATCTGCACAGCGGCTTCGAGAAGCTGGGCGAGCACCTGAACTACAACCAATACGTCGTCGTCACCGATCGGATGAACTACATCAGCCCGATGGCCAACAACATCGCCTGGCACACCGCCTGCGAAAAGCTGTTCGGGCTTGAACTGACGCCCCGCTGCAAGGTGATCCGAACCATCATCGCCGAACTCGCGCGGATTCAGGACCATTTGCTCGGCCTGGGTACGGCCGGTCTGGATCTCGGGGCGTTTACCTCGTTTCTCTACACCTTCAACGAGCGCGAATATATCTACGACCTGTTCGAGGAGATCTGCGGGGCCCGGTTTACGACCTCTTACACGCGCGTCGGCGGTCTCATGCAGGATATGCCCGACGAGTGGCCCGATCATGTCAAGGCGTTTATCGAGCGGCTGCCCGGTCCCCTGGCCGATTTTGAATCGCTGCTGACGCGGAACCGGATCTTCGTCGAGCGGACACGGGGGATCGGCGTGATCAGTCGGGAGGACGCGATCTCCTGGAGCTGGACCGGGCCATTGGCCCGCAGCGCGGGGGTGGTGCGCGATCTTCGCAAGGATGAGCCGTATCTGTGCTATGCCGACAACTGGGACGGTCAGGGGTCGAGCGGGGTCGATTTCAAGGTACCGATTGCCACGCATGGCGATGTTTACGATCGATACCTTGTGCGGCTGGAGGAGATTCGCCAGTCGATGTCCATCATCGTACAACTGATTGATCATGTGCCCGCCGGGCCGATCGATGTGTTGCCCAACGAGAAGAAGACGCTTCCCGACAAGCGGGAGGTCTATTTCTCGATCGAGGGTCTGATCCATCACTTCGAGAAGATCATGACCAATCGCGGCTTCGAACCGCCGATCGGCGAGGCCTACGGGGCCAACGAGACGGCCAACGGCGAACTCGGTTTTTATCTGGCATCCGATGGCGGAAACATGCCCTATCGGGCTCGCTGCCGGCCGCCGAGCTACATCAACTATCAGAACTTCGATCAGCTCGTGCTTGGTCACACGATCAGCGATGTCGTCGCGGTCCTCGGCAGCCTGAACGTCATCGCCGCCGAACTGGACCGGTAGGGAAACGTCAAAACGAAAACAACTCGTAACTCGTAACTCG
>CAYXGR010000140.1:0-2547 GCA_964464525.1 uncultured Planctomycetaceae bacterium | reverse complement strand
AACTCGTAACTCGTAACTCGAGACTACCAATGGCATGGCACGCAATTGATCGTCGGACGCCGGTTTTTGATCCGGATGCGGAATCTGTTCTTTCGGAGTCGCTTCGGGAGAAGATTCGCTCCTTTTTTCCGAAGTATGCGACCCGCCGGGCGGTTCTGCTGCCCGCGCTGCATGTCGTCCAGAACGCGCTGGGGCACGTGGGCTATCAGGCGATGGCGGAGATCGCCGCGCTGTTGGAAATTCCGCCGAGTTCGGTGCTCGATACCCTCAGCTTCTACACCCACTTCTGGGACCACCCCAAGGGGCACAAAGTCGTCGTGGCCTGCCGGAGCCTGACCTGCCAACTGACCGGCAGCGAGGCGGTGCTGAAGGCGATCAAGGACGAACTGGGCGTCGACGAACACGGCACGACCGAGGATGGTCAATACAGCCTGCTGACCGAGGAATGCCTGGCGGCCTGCGATCACGGGCCGTGCCTTCTGATCAATGAGAAGCTGCATAAGTGCGTCAAGCCGGAGCAGGTCAAGAAGCTGCTGAACGATCCGGCGAACGATTCGATCGACATGCCCCGTTCGGACCTGTTCGATCCACCGCCGGAGCAAACCGCGAAGCCCCTCGAACAAACCTCCGATGTTCTCGAGATGAAGGAATCCTGAAAAGACAGGTGTGTTTATTTGAGCCATGCCAGTAACCAGTGTTCTCTTATCAGATTATCAGGAAACCCGTTGAAACGGGCTGAATTATGGGGGGTGCGTTTCACCGGCCCCGAGGGGCTGGCCTGAAGCCCGCTTTCAGTGGGGAAGCCCCGTGAACGGGGCTGTTGGAACCGTTTGCCGTGATTGAGCCACGAAAGCCCGGCTGAAGCCGGCTGAGGAGGGCAGCGAATTGCGTCCACCACCGACTGAAGTCGGTGGCAAACAATAAAACTGCCCGGCAGAAGCCAGCATGGAATCCGCCGATTCCGTCATGGACCCCTCCGTTTCCTTATTCCCTGGAATCCCTTTCTGTCGCATTTGACAGTCGATATACTCTACGTATGCGCGCCATACTCTACGCACATGCACCGCGCTACCGTAGCCGAAATACGCTGAATGAGGCCCCATGCCCGCCCTTAACACGAATCGTCGTCTGACGCTGCTGATCCTTACTGTTATTTCCGGGTACACAGCCGTCACCGCCGCGGTGCTTCGCGTGGCCTTTGGTTATATCGGCCGCGGCCTGTCGGTTTCGCCGAGCCGGACGACGGAAATCTACATTGCGATGTGGTATCACGGCCTTGTCGCTACCGTTGTCGGGTTGTTGGCCTTGTACGTTCGACGCCGATCGATTCGCAGTCGGTATCCACCCCGGATGGCGTTGCTGGTCGCGGTCGTTGTGGCGACCGTCTCGTTGGATCGTTTCGCGAGCATGGCCTACCCGCCCCCATCGGAGAAGGGAGCCTACCTCGCACCCCATCCCACACGCGGTTGGTGTCTTCGTCCGGGCCTGCTCGAAACGGGTGCGGCGAGACCGGTGCGGATCAACCGGCACGGATTGCGGGGGCCTGAATATCCTCGCGCCAAGCCGTCGGGTGAATTTCGGATCCTCAGTCTGGGGGATTCCATCGCCTTCGGGTTCCTCCTTGGGTGGGAAGACACCTTCGTTGTGCAGGCCGAACAAATCCTTCGCAAACGCAGCTCAGGCCCGACGATCCGGCTCATCAATGCCGGGTTCGGCGGTTATACGACCTGGCAGGAATTCGACTTTCTCGAAAACGAGGGGATCCGGCTTGAGCCCGACCTCGTTGTGCTGACCTATTGCATGAACGATATGGTCGAGTTGATCAATTTCCAACCGGGCAAGATTTACGGTTCGCCGATCCGGTTCGATTTTCCGAATGCATCGCACTGGAGCGGGCTGGTTCGGGCGGCGAAGAGCGTCATCGGGCATCGCCGGGATCGGGCGGTTCGTGACAGACTGATGTGGACGAACAGTCGCCCGTTCGATTTACGGGATCCGACTCTGCAAAACATGGACGATCTCTATCGGGAGCCGCCGCCCGAGCGCGTCCGCGCCGCGTGGGTGTTGGCGCTGGAACATCTGGATCAACTTCGCGCGTTTTGTCGGGCGCGGGGCCTTCCGCTCGTGTTGCAGTATTGCCCGTTCTGGCAGCAACTGGGACCGAAGGCGAAATATCGACAGGCTCAGCATCGGCTGTCGGAATGGGCCAAGCTGAGGGATGTGGATTATCTCGACCTGATGCCTGTTTTCGATCGGGAGCTTGAGCGGACAGGGTGCGAGGTGCGTGATCTGATGATGGATGGCGTGCATCCGACGGCGGCGGGCTCGGTTCTGATCTCGGAGGCGATGACGGACATGCTTGAATCGAAACGGCTTGTGCCGACGTTGAGGACCGGCCCGTCCGAGGACTCTCGATAGCATTCCATTCATACATCTATCGCCATGATTGTGTATTTGTTCGAGTGAATGTCACTATTCTGGATTTTTCGCGGATTGATCAGAGCCGCGACCGTGAGGGAGCGGACTTGCTGCTCCCCCGGGTGTAGC
>CAYXGR010000139.1:0-7711 GCA_964464525.1 uncultured Planctomycetaceae bacterium | reverse complement strand
CAAGCAGCACGAGGGGAGCCCATGCCAGGGTGCCGAGAATCGTCGCCTGTCCGTTGATGATCGTGGTTGCGAACAGAGCGGATGCAAACGACTGGACGCGCATCCACCGCGCTTCCCCGGCCAGGCCTCCGCTCACCAGGGTCAAATAGACGGGAGTAAGCAATAGATAGTGCGAATACCAGACGGCGGGGGAGACCAGCACGCTCATCAGGCAGCAGAGGGACACGGCATAATCCGAACAGTCCGAGGGGGCCTTTCGATGGAGCCGGACCAGCAGCGCGAGCACCCAGCCCACGATCACCAGACTTGAGAGGCCCCACGCGGCGCGAACATGCCCCTCGAATGCCTCTTTTCCTCGCTCCCCAAGGAGTCGCGCCCCGATTCGCGTGAGGCCGATTCCCAACGAGTGGTTCCCATGTTTCTCAAAGACCGGCGTCGTCCGTACGCCTCGGGCATAGTCTTTCCACTGAACCCCCGTCGCCTGATAGTCGAGCGTCATGATCGGGAGAACGAGGTTTGTCGCCACGATCACGCAGAACGCGACGATCCAGCATCGCAGCAAGGGGCGCTTCCCTTGGGCGATCGGCGCCAGGAGGACCGCCGCGCTGCCGGGTTTGATCGCCCCCACCAGCGACCAGAACAGGCCCGCCGTCGCCGATTGGCGGCGGGCCATCGATCGCCAGCCCAGCACGATGCCCAACAGCAGAAATGCGTTGACATTCCCGTGGACCGTGTCGTGCCACATCGGGCGGATGTTCGCCAGGATGCAGACGAGAATAATCGCGCAAGCCGTGCCCGGCCCGCAGCGCGACATCATCAGGCGATAACAGATCAACAGAGAACCACCGAAGGCAGCGTAGCGGCAGACGTCCCAGAGGAAACTCGCCAGCGGCTGTGAAAGGGCGTCAAGTGTGTAAAGGCATATGGCCGGAAAGGGCGGATAGACATAGTTCGGTTCGGCGGCATAGATCGACGAGAGGGGCTTTGCGAACAGCGCCCCCGCGGCATTGCGATAGGTGACCAGATCGCCGTGATGCGGGATTGTACGACTCAGCAGAAATTGTGAGACGGCCAAACCCAAGAAGACCGTAATAACGAGGACCGGTCCCAGCTTGTTCCAAGAACGCGATCGGGAAAGCTGCTTAGACGCACTCAACCCTATTCCTCATCGGTCGCATTCGTGCAGTAGGGATTCGACTTCTTGCAGCATGGCGGGCAAGTTGTGTTCGATGGCGTCCCAGACACGGCGATCGTCGATGGCGTCGTAGCCGTGGATCAGAACATTGCGAAACGCGATGATCCGGTCATGGTCAGAAATTCGTTCCGCCAGCGTCGGGTCGCAACGCTTCAGGCGGTTCAGAGCCTCGCCGATTATCTCGAAGTGTCGTTCAACCGCGGGTTTCAGCAGATCGTCCAACAGATAATCCTTGACAGTTTTATCGCGGGTCTTCTGCAGGATATAGGCGGCCGCCGACCGGATGTCTTCCAGGAACTTGGGCGATTCAGGCTGCATAGAGCAACTCTCGGCTCGCGTTCATGCTTTTGATGAAATAGGAGTTTTTGGGGGCACCCTCCTCCACCAGATCAACCTCTCGCCCGAACAGCTCTTTCAGCTCGGCCAGGAAGTCGAAATACTGAATAAACGGCCGTAGGGTGCCGTTCCGCTTGAACTTCACCAGAAAATCTATATCACTGGTTTCAGGGTTGAAGTCTCCCGTGGCCGCGGAGCCGAAGACCTCCAGCCGGGCCACTTCGTACCGACGGCAGAGATCGGCCAAGGATGTCAGATTCTGTTGAATGAGATCAATCATGTTCGTATCTCTCTGCCAACATTATATTCGCCTCGACCCGCCCTGCATACTGGAAACTGGAAACTCGACACTCGATACTCACCACTCAAATATGCACCTTCATAAACGGCTTGAACAGCAGCGCGAACACGATCGACAGGAGCATCAGCGTGATCAGCCAGTGGATGTCGAGTCCGAAGACGGGCGTCGATCGGGGGGGGTAGTGGACGCGGACCGATTCGAAGTTGGATGATGCGGGGATCGCCGGTTCGGTCGAGAAGAGCAGCCGGTTCCAGAAGCTACCGCCGACGACGGCACAGACGCGATCGAAGTCGTCGCCGAAGGTGACCGGCACGCGGATCGTGTCGTCGTCCGATCCGATTTCCAGCGTGTACGTACCCGGCGAGGCCGCCGTAATCCGCCAGTCCACAGTTCGGATCGCCTCGGCCCGGCAGGGATCGATCCGATCGTGCCTCAGACCGGCGGGCAGGTGAATCGCCGCGCCGGCCGTCAAGACGTCCGCCTTGTTCTTGAGCGTGACGGTAATGACCGCCCGCTCGCCGACTGGCACGGGCCGGTGCTCGAAGCGGATGCCGATCTGCACCATGACGAGCACGAACGGGGCCATCATGACGAGCATGGGCTTCAGGGAATGGCCCATCAGCCGGAGGGCCTGCCAGAGGATCTGTCGCTGGGCGCGAAAGGTGACGGAGAGGTTGTCCTTGAAGAGTCGCGTGGCGAGCAGGTTGGCGGAAATCTTGGCGCGGACGTCGGCGATGGCGTCCTGGTTGGACGTGTAGCGCCAGACGAAGAGCATCAGCACGCCGGTCAGGGCCGAGATGATCCACAGCGCGACGGTGGGCGAGAAGAGGGCGAGCAGGCCGAAGGCAAGATCGCCCAGCCAGATCATCACACGTGTCACGATGTCGAGAACGGAATCCATAATAGTAGGGTGGGCACTGCCCACCATTTTTTCTTTGCCGTGGTGGGCGGTGCCCACCCTACTTTGTGGTGGGCAGCCCGACTATTTATTCGATGTACCCCAGCCCCTTGAGGCGGTCCAACACGGCCTGATCCGTCTCAGCGCCATCCCCCTTGGCCTCGTCGAGCTTGGCCAATTCCTTCTCGATCGCATGGGTGATAAACTCGTCGGTGCTGCTGTAGCCCGCCGCCTCGGCATATTTCTTCACGCGCTCCAATAGCGCCTTATCCAGTTTCACATTTCCGCCGAACACGTCTTCTCCTTTTAGGATGTGAGTTTCGAGTTACAAGTTATGGCTAGCGAGTTTCCAGTTGCCAGTCCTTCAACTAAGAGGATGGGATCTCGGTATTCGCACTGCTTGAAGCAGTGGCACACCAGATCGTCTTTTCAATGCGACGAACGATCACCCTCCGCAGCGTAAATACTGTTGCCGGTCATGTACGCCGGTTTCGCAACCCCGAACTCCGCCAACACCGTCGGGGCCACGTCGATCAAGGCCGGTTCGTCTGCCACGATTGTCTTGTTGCTCAACACGATGCCCGGCACCACATCGTGGGCGATGCAGTGGTCGGCGCTCCAGGCCTTGTTGTTATCGACCATCACATCGGCGTCAAAATCGCCCAGGCAGGTGTTCCAGCTCGCCCGGTAGTCACGATCATAGCCGACGATCAGGTCCGGGGCGTTTTCCATCTCGGGCCCCTTGTACCACTCCTCACGCCGATAGACCCGCTTGATGACCTGTCGGCCGTTCTTCGGATCGCGAAAGGCCAGCAGCTTCTCGCTGATCTCGTCGAGCAAGGCGCCGCGCTCGGTCTCGCTCACGATGCCGAAGCGTTCGCGGCCCTTGAGATTCACATAGAGACCATTCAGACCCATGCCGTAGGCCCGCGTCTTCGACCAGTGACCGTGGGTCGGATCGTTTACGTCTATTGTCTCAAGGACACCCTTGTCGGCGAAAAGATAACCCTCCCGCTTCAACCAGGTGTTCAGGTTGAAACCCCGGCTGAAGTTGCAGAAGCCGTGGTCGGACATGACCAGGATCGTCGCATCGTCGCCGAGTGCATCCATGCACTTGCCCAACGCCTCGTCCATCCGCACATAGACATCCTCGACGACGCCCTGATACTTTTTCGCTTCCTCCTGGGACCGGACCGGGTGCTCCTCGTCGCCCTCCCAATAGAAAAGGTGCGCCTGAAGGTCGGAACTGGAGAAGTAGAAGAACAGCAGCCCCTCCTCGAAGTTCTCCAGGGCACGATCGAGCATCTTGAACCGCTCTTCGAGGACCATGTCGGCCTGCACCTTGTACTCCGCGTCGGTCATGATGCCGGTATCGCGCGCCTTGAAGTCCTCGGCGAAGCCCTGCGTATAAAAGTTGCCGATGTCGGAACCGATCTCCTCAACGAAATCGGCCGGTTCACTGAAGACGGCGGCCGGTTCGGTCGGGATAAAGTTCAATGGGGTGACGTACAGATCGATGTCCGGGTGAACCCGCTGAAGGTAGAAACGCACCATCGTGGCCAGTGTCGGCCCCACGGGCGTCTTCAGAAAACGCGCCTCGTGCCAACCGCTCCACTCCCCGGCGTTGAGCACGATCTCCACGGTCTCGTCCGGCTCCCACTCGGGTTTGCAATTCTCATAGACGATCTTAACCACCTCGTTGTCCGGATCGCGGTGGATGTTCAACTCGATCACCATCTCGGGCGGATCGGTCTGCCCCTTCCGCGGCGGTTTGTGGTCGTTGGGCGGGCCTTCCAGCTTTGCGATGTAGGCCCCCGTCTTGAAATTTTTCTTCAGGCGGGTCTGGATGCCGCCGCCGACTTCGCGATTGGCCCGGGCACGCGTCGTGAAGTGCTGGTAGGTGCCCTGCGTGCCGAGGGCGTCGGGCACGCCCATGCCCGAGAGGCAGCACATGTGGCCGTGGGAGGAGGGGCTGGGCGGATAATTCGCCGGCATGCGATAGAGCTGCACGGGGATGCCACGGGCGTCGAGATGATCCCAGAAGGGCGTCCCCCGGCGAAGCAACACGTTTGACACCTCGGAGCGGGGGATGCGGTAGTCGCCGACCTTCCACGGCTCCGCCTCCTCCGTGGTGACGATCCAATTCGTCGAAAAGTAGGGCTCGATGTGCTCCCACGGCTTCGAAGGCGCGAGCTTGCGGTGGATGAAATCGAAGATGCCGTGGACCCCGGGGCCGGCGCCGGTGATGAAGTTCGACCAGGCGACAGGGCTCTGCGGCGGGATGCTGGTTGTCAGCGGCTTGAAGCCCCCCTGTTTTTCCAAATTCGCAAAGTGCGGCAGGCGGCCTTCATCGATCAGGCGGCGGACGAGCTTGGGGTCCATCCCGTCGCAACCGAGGACGAGCACCTTCTTACCGGCGGCGGGCGATGTGCGAAGTGCCGCGCGCAGCGTAAGCCCGCCCACAGCCAGCAGAACGACAATAATGGTTATTCGTACGAATCCTCGCATGATTCAACCAACCGCGATTGCTTATCGTAGGGTGGGCACTGCCCACCTGTTGTTTCTTCTGTGGTGGGCATCGCCCACCATTTTTTTCACACGTTCCGGTTTCGTGGTGGGCGGTGCCCACCCTACTCCACTTATCCCACCGCGATCTGCAATGGTTTGCCGTCCATGTTTCCCGGCACGGCGACGCCGAACAGGTCCAGCGCCGTCGGCCCCAGGTCCATCAGCCGCGGCGCGTCGCTCTCGATCTTGTGGGAGCAAAACATGACGCCGGGGATCAACTCCGGGTCGATACAGTGATCCCCGCTCCAGGCCTTCGTGTTGTCGTGGAAGACCGCGTCGGTGATTTTGCCGATCGCCGTGTCCCAGTCCACGCGATAGCCGCGATTGTAGCCGATCACGAAATCCGGCGCCGTCTCCTTAAACGGCCCGCTGTAGGCCGTCTCTCGATCGAAGACGCGGCGGACGGCCGTCTCACCCGACTTCGGATCCTTCATCCCAGTCATCTTCTCAATGATCTCTCGCCTGAGCGCCGCGGCCTCCGTGCCCGGTTCGACGATGCCCCGTGCCTCGCGGCCCTTCAGGTTCAGGAACATTCCCGCAAGGCCGAGCGCATAGACCTTCGTCTTTTCCCAATCCACACCCGACAGGTACTTGGCCCCCGGCTCGGCGTCAGGCCGCAGCGTCATATAGCCATTCTCAATCAGCCAGCGGTTCAGATCGATCCCCCGCCGGAAGGGGTTGAACCCGTGGTCGGAGATGACCATCAGCATCGTCTCGTCGCCATCCCCGTTTTCGATCGTCTGTTTCATCGTCTTGCCGACGAGGCGATCCATGCGCGTGTACAGATCTTCGATGGTCTTCTCGTGGCCGTTGGGTTGGTAGTCCGGATCGAGATTCGCCGGGTTTGCCGGGTGGTCCTTCTCCAGGTAACGCCAGAACATATGCTGAAGCCGGTCGGTCCCGTCAAACACGCAGACGCACAGCCCACGCTTCGTATTGCGAAGGGCGTCGAAGAACTGCTGCTCACGCTCGGCGTCGATCGAGTTGCACTGTTCCAGAAAGGCGTCATCCTCGACCAACCCCTCGTTCAGCACCCAGGTGTCCTCCGCGAGGCCGAGCGTCGCATAGGGGCCGAACTGCTTGGCGAGGTAGGTGCTGTAGGCCTGCGGATGCGAGATCGGCATCGCCGGCTTGACCGGATCGAGATTGATCGGCATCACGTACAGCTCGAATTCCGGCTCGGTGCGGACGAGCATGAATCGGCAGATGCCGTTGATCTTCATCCCCGGCGCCGCCTTGAACTTCACGGTGATCCACGGGGTATATTCGTTCAGTTTCAGTGGATATTTATCACCGTCAATTTTCAGGGTCGCCTCGCCCGGCTGCTTCTCGCTCAGCGTCACGGTAAACGGCACCTTCATCGCCCCCGCCGACGGCTTGATGATGTTGTCCGGACCAATCAGCGCGCTGCGGATCACGTTTCCCTCGCGGTGGACACGGATCTGCTCGCCGCCGGTCCGTTCGCCGTCGTCGTTCGAGCGCGTGCTGTAAAACGAAAACAGCCCCTGCGTCCCACGCAGATCGGGCACGCACATCGCCGAGAGCACCACCCCCCGGCACTTCTCCGGCGGCCACGTGATCGGCACGCGGATGATCGACGTGAAAATTCCATGCTCGCCCAGCGTGTTCCAGAACGGCTTGCCCTTGCGTTGAAGATGGATGTCGGGCTTGTTCAGCGGAATCACATACTGGCCCAGCTTCAGCGTCTTCGTCGGCGGGCGAATGTCCACCGACGACAGGTACGGTGTGTAATTTCGCCGGTCAGTGTTCAGAAAGTCGTAGATGTTGTGCTTGCCCGGGTTCACCCCCGTGAGAAAGCTCGACCAGGCGACCGGCGAGAGCGGCGGCGTCGTGGTGCCGAGCAGCCGAAAGCCGCCCCGCTCCTTGAGGCGCAACAGGTTCGGCATCTTCCCCTCGGCCATGAACCGATCCACCAGCGTGTGTTCCAGCCCGTCGAGGCCGAGGATCACCAGCCGTTTGACCCGGCTGCGGGCGAACGCCTTCCGCCCCTTGACCGCCCGGATCACCCAGCGAAAGGGCCACGACAGCAGGGCGAAGACCGCGATGACCATCGTCCAGAGAATGACAAACAGCGAGGTCGCCGCGGCAAACCCCGCCCCGGGTCCGATATAGGCCTCGGCTGGAGTCGCCCAGACGAGGCAGGCAATGATGAGCGCAAACAGACCGGCAGCCCTCCGCGCGGCGCGGCGAACGGATGGCGTCTTCATGTCTCGCAATTGTCTCGTCATCGTTCTGAACATCGGTTCAAACCCGGAAACGAATCCCGTGAATCGTCCATGATTGTACGACGGAAAGGGGCCCCCTGCATGAGTTGTAATGCTTGTCCGAAAATACCGGACCCATCCGAGCCCCGAGCGCAAGCGAGTGGGGCCGATGGTCAACGGCCTACTCC
>CAYXGR010000138.1:0-7727 GCA_964464525.1 uncultured Planctomycetaceae bacterium | reverse complement strand
CGGAACCGGATCGGGCGACGGTCCCACCGCGGGGATCGCCCGGGGTGGTTCCAGTTCGATCGGCGTCAGGGGTTCGTCCAGATCCTTCGAGGTCTCATCCGCCATCGGCGTATTCCTTCAGCATATTACCTATGCCGCATTATATACACAGACTCGGTCTCTGGGGGGCAATGGATTCGTATTGCAACGAAGGTGAGTATGGGCATCTTATTCATACAGCATATGGAAGGGGAATGGGGCCGCTCGGTCAGGTATGATTCCCCACCCGAGCTGGGCCGAAGGTCGAGACCACGGCGATCGGCATGCTTACCCGACCCTAAAGGCCGGGTCGTGTAAGCATGGCACCCGAGTACGCATGGCACCCGAGTTGGCATGACATTCGAGCACCCAATCAGAGCCGCGCCCGTCAGGAAGCGGTCGGTGTTCAAAATGGGAGGGTCATCAGATTCAAGAGAGGACCGCTTCCTTATGGTCGCGGCTCTGATATACAAAACGAATGCTCAACTTCGCATTCAGAGTTGAATGACTTCGCCCGTCTCAACCTGAAGGAAGGTTCGTTCACCCGTCTCCAGATCGAGCAGGGCGACGGTGTGGAACTCGGCACGGTGAAGCGCGCCGGGATTGATAAACCGGCAACCGTTTTCACGGTAATCGGCGTATTGATGGGTGTGGCCGTGGAAGCAGAAGTCCACACCGGATTCTTGAGACACCTCATAAAAGCTCGGCTCGTGGCCGTGGTACAGCGCGATCTGCTTACCGGCAAGCCGCACGCGTACGGGCAATTCGGGCCACACCAGATCGAGTTTCTCGACATAGCGCCGCAATGTCGGCGAGGGCTCGTCACAGTTTCCCCAGACGAAGCGGCACGGGTGTCCGGCGAGTTCATCGATGACCGGTTCGCCGCACAAGTCGCCGCAGTGGAACAGGTGTTCCGCGCCATGCCGCTCAAGAAGAGAAACCGCCTTCGCCGTGATGACCGCGTCGCCGTGACTGTCGGACAGGATGCCGACCCGCATATAAATCCCCTATGAGTGAATTCGGAATAACTCTGGCACAGGTTTCCTACCGGTGGGTGCCGCAGGTATCCAATCTGAACGGTGATCGGCATGCTTACCCGACCCCAAAGGCCGGGTCGTGTAAGCATGGCACCCGAGTACTCATGGCATCCGAGCGCCCAATCAGAGCCGCGCCCGTCAGGAAGCATGCCCTAACCACTCCCGGGCGATTCGTTGGAAGTCATATCTCCCGGGGTGTTCCAATTATCCACCCAGCGTGCTTCGTGATCGCTCAGGTCGATCGGCCGAACACGCAGCCGGGTGAATAAATCCATCATACTGAATCGACCGGCTTCGATCGCCGCTTGAACTACCGGCAGGCAGCCGGGGCGATAGTGACCGCAACAGGGGTGCCATTGTTCGGGCACGTCCGGCCGATTGGTGGATCGGGACCGGCAGACGGTGGCGTCGCAGTCGCCGGCCGAGTCGATCAATCTTCGCAGGAGTGCATCACACAGGTGTGGCATATCACACGCCAGGAGGATCCCCGAACACCCGGGCCGGTCGGCCAGCAGGGCCTCCAGCCCGGCGATCGAGCCGATATTCGTGTGGCGATCGGGCGCGATGCGTATCCCAGCCAGACACTCGGGCAGATCGAACGGCGGTTCGCCCAGGAAGACGATATCGTCGGACACACCGCGGGCGATATGGACCGTGCGCTCGATCAGCGTCATCCCCTCGATCTCGATCAGGGCCTTGGGCCGCCCCATGCGGCTGCTGTGACCGCCGGTCAGGATGCCGATTGTCATGGACATGGTAATTTACACCGGCAGAAAATCTGTACTATGGGTTCTATTGAATCAAGAGCATGCCGCGAAGGGCATGGAGAAACGCCGGGATGGTCCTTCTGATTATTTCTCAATGTCTCAGAGGGTGAATGAGAAGCCTTGTCAGAGCCTTTATCAGAGCCGCGACCGTGAGGGAGCGGATTTCGTGGCCGAACGCGGACCGCTCCCTCACAGTCGCGGCTCTGAACAAAATGCCACTTCTTAGACACCCTCTCATTCACCTCTGCGCTTCTTCGCGTACTCGGAGGACTTTCACGCCCTTCACGTTTTCATGTCGCTTCACATAGTCCAGAAGTCCTTCCTCGCGAACCGTGGGCTTGGCGGAATGAATCAATAGACATTCCGCGCCGGCACGCAGGCATAGGCCCATGTGACTGACGTAGGGGGCATCATCCGTGCCGCGGACGATTTCGATCACGTCTCCGGTTCGCAGATTCGACACGCACCGCGGCAGGCTTGCCCTGGTCATGTACGAAGTTTCAAACCGCTGGACCGGGATATCTTGTCCCAGACCGTACTTCGCGAAAAAACGAGCGCGATCGACGGAGACGATTATCCGCCGCGTCTCGCCATTGGCCACGGCCTCGGTCACATCCTCAAACAGCCAGGCGTTATTCACATTCCAATCGGCCTCGGTGAAATGGTTTCGTGTGAGCATGCCGATCGCGCCTTTCTTATAGCGGATGCGCTGAAGCGTTCGAAAGAAGGAGGGCCAATCGTGGGCAAGCGCCATGGCGTAGGTGTGCTCGACGAATGTGACACAATCGCTGGCCGAGAGGCAATACAACGGATCCGCGTCATGAAGCTCGTAGGGGAACTCCCCGAGCAGAAAGAGCCGGTAGGGTTGGCCGATGTTCTTTCGAGCCAGCCGAGCGACGCGACCGGGCAGTGATAGCGACTCGCTGGAAAGCGATTTGAGATAGGCGTCTAGTTCGTGATCAGTGAAGGTAAACAGAGGGGCGTCGCGAAGGGCGTCGAGCGAACGATGTCGCTCCATCGGCGCGCATCCCCAGACAATAGAGAGCAGGCAAAGACCAATGGGTAGGAGACGCATGGTGATGGACGTTTGATCCGTGAAGAGGGGTTTTTTAAGCCCGGGCCGATCTCCTGGGGCCAGCGTCCGGCGGGGCGCAATAGGACAATTCAGTATTCGCGGCGCTGCCGGGCGGACGGCAGTTTCAACTGGGTGCGATACTTGGCCACGGTGCGCCGGGCGACGGGGGTGCCCATCTCGCTGAGCTTTTTAGCGATTTCGTCGTCGGCGAGGGGACATGACTTGTCTTCCTCGTCGATGATGGTCTTGACCTTGGCCTTGATGCTGTCCCAACTGATGCTCTCGCCCCGGCTGTCGGTGATGCCGCCCGTGAAAAACATGCGAATCGGAAAGATGCCGCGAGGTGTCTGGACGTACTTGCCATCGACGGTTCGGCTGATCGTCGAAGGATCGCAACCGAACTCCTCGGCCAGATCGCGCATGCGCAACACATTCAGAAACTGCGGCCCGAAATCAAAAAACTCGCGCTGCCGATCGACGATGACCTTGGCAAGTTCGAGCATCCGCTCGCGACGATATTGGATGGCATCGATGATCGCATGCGCGGCTTCGACGCGGCGGCGGATGAAATCTCGCGCGGTCTTGTCCTGTGCCTTGTCTTGTAACATCCGGCGATAGTGCGCGGAAATGCGAAGGCGAGGACTGCTGCCTCTCGCCAGTCGAACGGTATAGCCGTCACCCACCTCGTTGAAGTCAATGATGACATCCGGCGAAATCCGATGAACCGTGTCCGCCTGCACAAGAAGACCGGGATGATGATTCAGCTTCCCGATCACCTTCAGAGCCGCCTTAATGTCCTCCATGCTGCGGTCGGTCTTCTTAACCACATAAGGGAACATGTTCTTTGCCAGGTCGACCAGATGATCGCGAACCAGTTTGGCGAGGAAGGGATCGTGGTCGCCATGGGCATTCAGCTGAATCAGCAGACATTCTGCGAGGTCGCGGGCGGCGATGCCCATCGGATCCAGGGTCTGAACCAGGCGGAGCGCCTCATCCAGCTCGTCACGGTCGATCGGAGGGGTTCGCGAAAGCGCGATATCGTCCATCAACTGCTCAATCTGATCTTCCGATCGCCGGATGATCAGGGGGCGAGCCTCGGTGACGTCGCCGTTCTTTCGAGCCGGATGGTGTTCGTTCTCGAGTCTTAGATAGCCATCTTCATCCATCCAGTCGATGAGGGCCCTGCCGGCCTGTTGGATCGGCTCCGACGTCTCGACGAGCGACCATTGTCGCAGGAGGGATTCCTTGAGATCCTCGCCGCGGCTGGCCGTGTTGGCCATGGCATCGAGCTTGGCATCACGCTCGCCGTCGAACGATTTTCCACTTCCATAGGCCATGTCGCCGGGATCGAATTCGAGATCGCGTGACATGGATTCCAGACGATCGAAACCGTCTGCCTGGTCCTGCTGTTCCTGGGTGTTGGCCGCATCCTCCGTCGGGGAGGCGGCTTCCGGAGTGGGGAGCGTATCCTGCTCTTCAAGGATCGGATTCGATTCGAGTTCCTCCCGCACACGCGCCTCCAGCGCGAGCAAGGGAAGTTGCAAGATCTCCATCGACTGGATGAGCTGGGGAGTGAGCCGTTGCTCCAGCCGCAACTGCTGAGTCGGCACCATGGATAAGTACTGCGACATCGCCCCACCATCCTATTTCACGAAGCCTGCTTGATCCCAACTGGGCTCGCTAGTTAATTGTCGGTATTGGCCTTCACCCGGTCAACGCAATTATACCACAATGACGTGTGATTTTTCTCTTTTTTTGGGGGATCGGCATAGAATTTGCTAAGTGTTCACAATCCCAACCTATTGAGGAAGTTAGAACGCCATTTTCAGATATGAGTCGTGGAATATCGGGCTTGGATGTTAATAAGTTGTCCGGCCCTCGATCGCATCCTGTAACACCGCCCGGCTGGCATACTCGATCTGGGAACCGCTCGGAAGCCCACGCGCCAGCCGCGTGACTTCGACAGACTGATCCGCGAAAAGGCTCTTGATATGCAGGGCCGTTCCCTCTCCCTCCAGCGTCGGGTTGGTCGCGATGACGATTTCACGAATGCCGCCGGCCTTCACACGCTCGGCCAGTGGTGCGAGAGTCAGATCGCCGGGTTCGACGCCGTCCAGCGGGGCGATGTGCCCGAGAAGAACGTGATAGACCCCGTGGATCAGACCGGTCGATTCCAGCAGCAGCAGGTCCTTGGGCTGCTCCACCACGTAGATCTGACTTTGATCACGACGAGAGTCTGCGCAAATCACGCAGGGATCGGATTCCGTCAGGTTGAAGCAGATGCCGCAGTGGCGAACCCGCTCTTTGACATCGCGGACGGCCTGTGCGAGGGCCAGGGCCGTGTCCTTGTCAGACTTGAGAATATGGAAGGCAAGCCGCTCGGCGCTCCTCGGGCCGATGCCGGGGAGACGTTCGAACTCCTTCATCAATCGCTCGAGTGATGTCGGAACGGAGTCGGCCACGGCGAATCGTCAAGCCTCCAGCAGACCGTCGAGACCGGGCAGGTTCAGGCCCCCGGTGATCTTCTGCATCTCGGCCTTGACGCCCTCCGCCGCCTTCTTCTGGGCAGCGCCGACCGCCGACTTCACAAGATCCTCCAACATCTCCACATCGCCGGCCGAAACAGTCTGCGGATCGATCTTGATGTCCGCCAGTTCCAGCTTGCCCGTGACGACCGCCCGGACGGCGCCGGCCCCGCTGTCGGCCTCGAAACGCATGCGAGTCAACTCCTCCTGCATTTGTTTCACGCGCGACTGCATCTCCTTGGCCTGTTTCATCATGCCGGCGACATCGCCGAGTTTTCCGAACATAGGGGACTCCTTACGGGTGGTTGTCTGTCTGGATGGGGGGAGGGTTTCCGCCGGTGGTGGCTCGCACGACTTCCACAATCTGCCCCCCGAACAAATCGAGCGCGGCCTTGACATCCGGATCGTTCTGGGCGGCCTTGAGGTCCGCCTGGGTGGTCCTGCGCGCCGGAGTGGAATCCTTCGGCAGTACATCTGACGGTTTTCGCGCCGAGGTGGTTCGGATCACCGTCCTGGGCTGGGGGGGGGCGTCAATCGAATCACTTCGTTCCCTCACCTGCGGCGGATTGTTTTTTTTTATACCCGCGGCGGGCCGAGATCGAGAAACAGCGGACGGGGCGGTCCTGCCGCCAGCTGCGGTGCCGCCCTGGACCTGGGCCAGGAGCGATTCGATCGAGGAGAAGTTCGATGCCTCGGACAACCGCACAACAGCGGTCTCAATCAGAGCACGGCTGCTGCCGCTGCTCTTGACGATGCGGCGAAGTTCCTCCAACACGGTGATCATATAGACGAATGTACCGCCGTCGAACTTTCCACTCTGCTCGACAAGTTTGGGCCGGAGCGAGGAAGGCACATCGACCAGCTCGCTCTCGCCGCCGCAGACGCGAAGGATCATCAGATCGCGAATCTGATCGATCAGCAGGCCGCACCAGTGATCCGGCGTCGCCCCTCGACTCAGGCTGCGATCCACCACGTCGAGCGCGCCGGCGGCGTTGCCCTCGGCAAATCGGTCGATCAGTTCCGCGAACAGTTCATCATGGGCCGCCGGAAAGAGTTCATCCACAATCGTGGACGTCAGCTTTCCGTCCGCCATTGAAAGTACCTGATCGAGAAGGCTCAAGGCATCGCGCATCGAACCGTTGGCCAGACGAGCAAGGCGCCTGGCAGCGGGATCCTCGATGTTGACTTTCTCAGCCTTGCAAATCTTCAATAGCTGATCGGCGATTTCGTCGGCCGAGAGGGACGAGAATTCGAATTTTTGAACACGGCTGAGGATCGTCGCGGGAACCTTCTGCACCTCGGTCGTGGCGAAGATGAACTTGACGTGGTCCGGCGGTTCCTCGAGCGTCTTCAACAAGGCGTTGAACGCATTCTTACTGAGCATGTGAACTTCGTCGATGATGTAGATTTTGAATCTGCATCGAGTCGGGCGATAGATCGCGTTGCCTCGGAGTTCGCGGATATCGTCGACGCTGGTATTGCTCGCGGCGTCGATCTCGATCACGTCCATATCCTCGCCGCGCGCGATGTTCACGCAGGCCTCGCACCGGCCGCAAGGACTCACGGTGGCGCCGTCGGCCTCCAGGCAGTTGAGCGCCTTCGCCAGAATCCGAGCCATCGACGTCTTGCCCACACCGCGTGTGCCGCAGAATAGATAACCGTGGTGCACGCGGCCCTGCGTGATTGCGTTCTTGAGCGTAGTCGTGACGGCATCTTGTCCCACGACCTCGTCGAAGGTCTGACTGCGAAACTTTCGGGCCAATACGGTGTATGACATGAATCCGAATCCATTTCTGTGGTACCGGTTTCCGCCCGGTGCCTGTCGCGGGTTTCAAGCCGCAACAGGGATACCTGGGATGCTTTCTGAGTGGCCGAGTGTCATTCAAGTCCGGTTCGGCGATCCACGGCACACAGGTTCACGCAGGTGGGCTGCTTGGTTTCCCATCTGACCCGATATCTCCGAAACGTGTTGCATGGGACCGAACCGGACTTGAACGACACCGCGTCTCTACAGTCCACCGGTCTGATCGAATCGGATTATAGAGCGTCGGAGCCGCTTTTCCAGCAGCGATGTCGGCCACACAATGATTCGGGTCCATGACACCACAGGCGGGACTGTGGCACCGGTTTCCAACCGGTGCGAACCACTGTGACGGGCCACGGACTTCCAGTCCGTTCGGCCGGGTCCAAGACACTCTACGCGGGTTATATTCAGAGATGCGGCGCGTCAATGTGGGGTTCTTGCTGGATTAACCCGCATTTCTCACCCATTGATCAGAGCCGCGACCGTAAGGGAGCGGTGGGT
>CAYXGR010000137.1:2800-7737 GCA_964464525.1 uncultured Planctomycetaceae bacterium | reverse complement strand
TCAATCCGGATCAGACGGTCCTCGATGCCGCGACGCTGATGAATCAACAGCGCATCGGGGCGGTCATGGTGCTGGAGGGTGAGAATATCTCCGGTATCTTCACCGAGCGCGACGTGCTGAATCGCGTCGTCGCCGTGCGGAAGGATCCGGCCACGACCAAGGTCCGCGACGTGATGACGACCGAAATCGCGTGTTGCACGCTCGATACGAAGATCGAGGCCTGCCGCAGTGCGATGACGAAAAACAAAATACGTCACCTTCCCGTCATCGAAGACAGTAAGCTCCACGGGATCATTTCCAGCGGGGATATCCTGGCCCGCGAACTGAAGGACCAGGCCGAGACGATCCGCTATCTGCACGAATACATGCATGGACCGAACTGAATCGAAGTCATGTTTCCCTCGTGCCCACCACCGGCTGAAGTCCAGTGTCAAACAAAAAACTGTCCGGCTGAAGCCGGCATGGAATCCGCCGATTGTGTTATGGATTCGGCATGCTTACCCGTTTCGATGAGAACGAGACGGGTGAGTGTGGCACCCGGCTTATTCCCCACCCTTTCCTTTGAGGAAGGATGGGGCACCCGTGCTCGCCACTGCCAAGGCACGATCCTTGGGGATCGTGCCTTGACAGTGCCACCCTCTCTTTTAATGTCACCCTTTATTTTAGTGCCACCCTTGAGGGGCTGAATCCTCGTCTCCCTGCCGGTATCATCTCTGCATTACACTGAGCCTCAGTGATCCGATCCGCATGAACGCATCAATGCGGCACGGGGTCTTCAATTCGCACCCACTGGAGGCCGAGGCGTTCAGTTCGGCAATCACGAATGGATCGAATACCCAGGAGGATAACGCATGAAAGCCGTTCGATATCACGAGACCGGCCCGACCGATGTGCTTCGATACGAGGAAATCCCCGATCCCCAACCGGCGGCGGGGGAGGTGGTTGTCCGTGTACGGGCGGCGGCGTTGAATCGGCTGGACCTCTTTCTCCGTTCCGGGGCGGCGCCGATGCCGGGCTTCTCGATGCCGCATATCGGTGGCTTCGACATTGCGGGGGAGGTAGCCGAAGTCGGGCCGGGTGTGTCGAGCGACCGGGTGGGGGAAGCGGTGATCGTCAAGGCGCGGGTGACCGGTCCGACGGCGCGGGGGGTTTTGGATATCATCGGCATCGCCCGGCCGGGAGGGTTCGCTGAGCGCGTGGTGGTTCCGGCCCATTGTCTGGCGCCGAAGCCCGCGGACTATTCGTTCGAGGAGGCTGCGGCGTTTGGCTGTGTCTATTTGACGGCATACTACGGACTCGTGTTGCAGGCGGGCGTACGGCCCGGAGAGGTCGTGCTCGTTCACTCGGGCGGCGGTGGGGCGGGCTCGGCAGCGGTGCAGGTGGCCAAGGCGGCCGGTGCGACGGTCATCACCACGGCCGGTAGCGACGAGAAATGCGAGAAGGCGCGGCAGGTGCTCGGGGCCGATTACGCGGTGAACTATCGCACGGAGGATTTTCAAGCGGTTGTCAAGGATGTGACCTGTGGGCGGGGAGTCAACGTGGTCTTCGATCCGGTCTGGGGTGAGACCGCGGCGCGGACGCTGGAATGCATCGGCCGGGGGGGGCGATGGATCGTGCTCGGGATGGTCGGCGGGCTGCATGCCTCGCTGGATGCGGCGAAGCTGATGTTTCAGGAGGTCACGCTTCGTGGCATCGTCGAGTTCTATGCGGACGATTCACAGATCGACGGGGCGTGGGCGATGGCTCATCGGGGCGTGGTGCGGCCGGTGATTGACACAGTCTGGCCGCTGGCGGAGCTTGCGCAGGCGCAGGCCCGAATGGAGGCGAATGCGTTTTTTGGGAAGATCGTTGTGGTTCCGGACTGTGAAACGTCAAAACGTCAAAATGTCAAAACGTCAAAATAAAAACAACAAAAACAAAAGCAACAACAAACGACAACTACGACGCACCGGCGGGACGCCGATGCTCCCCATTTCGGGGGGGAGGTTGTTTTTTTCAATCAGGGGCCGGTGTCGGAGAGGGTTTCGATGGCATCCTCTTCGGGGAGGCCGGCGATTCGGGAGGCGGGGCGTCGGGCCGGCGCGGAGACGGTTCGAAGTATCGGATAGTCTGCGAGGAAACGCCCTCGATAGGCCCGCTTCCAGCCAAAATACAAGCGCGGCTCGCCCAATGCCCAGATGGTTCGGATCGGGGAACTCCAGACGTTGCCCAGCACCCGCCATGGGTGGGCGGTGGCCCAGAGTGTGCGCCGTTCGATCGGCTCGACCGTCGCCGGCAGGGGGATCATCAGCACGCTACCCCTCGTGAGATCGACCGCGGACAGGCCGCCGTCGGTCCACGAAGCCGTCGGTGTATTCCCTGTCTGAGCAACATCGTCGTGGGTCATATCCTCTTCGACGGGGTCCGATCTCGGCGCATCCGTCATCGTCTCGCTATCGTCTGATTGCGCGACATCCCGGTTTGTCATCCCCGCATTCGGCGAATCCGTCAATCGGGAGGCCTCGTCCGATCGATCAAGAATGGCGACTGTCGTGTCGGTGGATTCGAACCCATCCGATTCGCCGTCCTTCGCCTGGTCGCGGAATAGTCCATCGTCTGTTCGAGGGCTGTCGGTCAGGCGGCTGTCCGGAAAGGCGCCCGGGCGTGCCCCTTCCCAGACCAGACGGCTGTCGGTTTTCGGGAGGCGTGCCACCGCCGTAGCAAAGGGGAGTATCTGCGAAATGAGGATCGTCGGATCCGGATCATCGGCCGGCGTCTCCGGACAGTCGGCGTTCGGGATCTCGTCCTCATTCGTGACTTTCGTTGCCATCACAACAGGCTCGGTGGACACGGTTTCGTTCGATTCGAATGGTGCTCCTGCAATCGATCCATCGATCGCATCGTCTGTGGGTAGGAGTGACTCGATCCTGATTGTTTGGAGCGATCCGTCGGCGACGGCCTGATCGTCTGTATCCGGCTGTGAAGGCGAGATTGAGTTTTCTGAGTACGTCTCGACCGCGACATAAATCGGCGGCGCGTTGTTCGAGTCGGGTTCGATCGAATCCGCCTCCGCGTCCCTATTCGTGATGACCGCGACGTGTTCGATTTCCGGTTTGGTTTCAGACGGCTCGATCGCTACGGGTGCCTCCATGACCGGAAACGGGCACGAATACGCGAGGCTACGATTTTTCGCGAGGTCCGCGGCTTCGACGCGGAACGTGATCTCCCGGTGGATCAGCTCCGGCGGGATCTCATATTGGATGGAACCGGAATTGGCCAGATCTCGATGCAGCTCGAACAGGGGAGTCTCGTCATCCGAGGTCTCGGGCAACAGACTGATCCGCACCGCGTCCTCCGCGGGATGAAGGTCTTCGGCCTGCCAGTGTAGCGTGAGAGTGTCGCCGACATGGTATTCGTCCTGCTCGGGCTCAATCACAATTTTGACATGGGGCTCAGTACGATCGACGTGATAGATTCTGTCCAGGTCGACTTCGGCATGTCTCCTGCCGGCTCGATTGCACCGAACGAAGCGAACGCCGTAGTCGCCGTCCTCCTCCACCTCGAAGGGGAAAAAGTTTTGCCCGGGTTTGAATGTGCCAGCCTTCTGCCAGCGGAACCCGTTGTTGTTCGTCCAGTGGATTTCGATGCACGACTCCGGATTCTGTTGAATCGCGAGCGGTCTGCGGATCATGACGAGTTGATTGCGGGAATAGTAGTGCCGCGCATCCACGGACGCCGGACGCGACAGGTCCGTCGCGGCATCTGCCAATCGATCGGAATCGGCCTGGGGAGGCATAACTGGTCGGTGATGGTTCATCTTCGCGCGATCGGCCCGCGCGACGCGATCCTGAGACCGGAAGGGAGCAAGCATTTCGCTACAGCCGGTCCCTGTCAGGCAGAGGCCGACGATCACCAGTCCGATCGTCCGTGTGTGTGTCAACATGTTGGGCATCCTTGCATGTTTGTCATGATGATCCATAGAGGAGTGTAACGGTGTGATTTCGATCAGCAATGGCGCGCCGCTCGCACCGTAATGAATGTTAGATTCAATATCGACTTGGGTTTGTTTAATGCTTGACGATTGTGGTAGACAGGAGGCTTTCGGTGTGTCCCATGCCCGGATGATTGGCATTCTTCGGGGCTGGCAGTTTCGCAGCGATTGAAAACCGGTACCACAGTGCTGCCACGGGTGGCTATGCCAGATAGCGGACGGCATTGCGAAATAATCGAAGACCGTCCGGTGGGGATTCAAGGCTGTTTTCAGGGCTGATAGGGCGGATTTGCAGAGGTGAGTGGGTCGCTACGAGGCTTCGTTCCGGATGGGGCATCAGACCTAGAATCCTCCCGGTAGGGGCGACCAGGCCGGCGATGTTTTCAACGCTGCCATTGGGGTTTTGCGGATAGGCGACTTGCCCGCCGGAACGATCGACATAGCGCAGGGCGATGTGATGAAATTCCGTCAGGGCCGTCGTGCTACCCTCCGGGCCCCCCTCGATGACGAACTTCCCCTCGCCATGGGCGACTGGTAGATGGTAAATCTCACCTTCGCACAGAAACGGGCAATGCGAGACCTCTGCCCGGACGTGAACCCAGCGATCCTCGTAGCGCCCCGAGTCGTTGTGCGTGATGGAGACCGCCCTGGGAAAATCCGGCCCGGGCAGCAGGCCCATCCGGACCAGAACCTGGCAGCCATTGCAGATGCCCATTACGAGACCGCCGCGATCGAGCAGGCGTTGGATGGCGTCACCGAGGTGGCGGCTGAGTTGGTTGGCGAGGATCCTGCCCGCGGCGATGTCGTCGCCGTAGCTGAAGCCGCCCGGCAGCGTGAGGATCTGATCGTCGAGGAGCATGTCTGGATTTTCGATCAGCCGGTTGATGTGGATTCGCCGCGTTTGGGCGCCGGCGCGTTCCCACGCGTGGGCGGTCTCCTCGTCGCAGTTGATGCCGGGTGCCCGGAG
>CAYXGR010000137.1:0-2700 GCA_964464525.1 uncultured Planctomycetaceae bacterium | reverse complement strand
TGCGATTTTCCACCGGAGCTTGCGGGGCTGCCGAGGGTCGGCGGTCTGATCGATCCCGACCTCGAGGCCGTGCTGCGGTTGAGACCGGACCTGGTCGTCATTCGCGGGCGAATTCCCCGGCTCGAACGATTGTGCCGGGATCGGGGTATCCGGTTGTACCGCGATCGAACGGAGTCATTCGACGATATTTTCTCGACGATCTCCGAACTGGGGGTCTCGTTGGACAGAACCACCGAGGCTCGCAAACTTGTCGCGTCGTTGCGCGAGCGTGTCGAACGGGTCCGCCGCGCCGTCGCCGGTATGCCCCGCCCGCGCGTGCTGTTCACAACGAACCGCGAACCCGCTTCCCTGAGCCGCGTCACGACGGCGGGGAAAAACACCTTCGTCAACTCGGTGCTCACGCTCGCCGGCGGGAAAAACGTGTTTGGAAAACTGGATGTGGACTATCCCGAAGTCGGCCTCGAGGACATCCTGCTCGCCCGGCCGGAGGTGATCATCGAGGTGATCCCCTCCCTGGAGCGTCTGAGTGATACGACGCGGAAGCGGATCGAGGATCAATGGCGGCGGCTGGGCCCCCTTCCCGCTATCCGAGACCAACGTCTGCATATTCTGATCGACAACGCGGTCGTGATCCCCTCGCCGCGCGTCGCCGAGTCCGTCGAGCGAATCGCCCGGCTGCTTCATCCGGAGGTGGTCTTTGACGGACGCTGAGGGGTCATCGCTGCGCGCGGAACGGGTGACATTCGGCTTTTCGAACCGGCCGGATTTCCTGAAGCCGGTCTCCCTCGACATGGCGGCCGGCGAATGCTGGGGGATCATCGGCCCCAACGGGGCGGGCAAAAGCACACTCCTGCGTCTGCTCGCCGGATTGCTCCAACCCGCTTCGGGGGCGGTGTTCCTGCGCGGACGGCCTTTACGAGAGATCCCCGCGCAATCGCGTGCCCGTTCGATGGCCTTCCTCCCCCAACAGGTGCCCAATGACCTCGCGACATGCGCGGGAGACGTGGTGTTGATGGGGCGCCACCCCCATCGGCGCTTCGGCCTCTTCGAAGACTCGGCCGATCGGGCCATCGCCCGGCGGGCCATGACGGCCACACGCACATCGGAACTGGCCGAACGCCCGGTGTGCACCCTGTCAGGCGGCGAGGCCCGGCGCGTCCATATCGCCGCTGCGCTGGCGCAGGAACCGTCTATATTCCTGCTCGACGAGCCGACGGCGTCGCTCGATCTGCACCACGAACTCAGCATCTTCGAGATTCTGAATCGGCTGGCGGTGGAAGATCGGCTGCTCGTCATCGTCGTCACGCACGATATCAATCTCGCGGCACGTTTCTGCAGCCACCTGGTCCTGCTCGACGACGGCGCGTGCGTGTCGATCGGGCCTCCGAAAGATGTCATGAGGGCGGATGTTCTTGAATCTGTATATGACGTCAGCCTGAAATCAGTGGCTTCGGATCATGCCGGGGGGCAATGGTGGGTTCCGTGGAGACCGCAACAGGGGGAGTCTCCACACGCCGGCGATCTCGCTTCGCCTTCGCGCGGCAAGGACAAGCCATGAACCGACTGACTCCGGCTCGATACTTCATCACCCTCGGCGTCTTCGCCGTCGGGGTGGCAGCCGTGTTGCTGATCAGCCCGGGCATCGGAACCCGTTCCAGTCAGATCGGCCTGTCGGCGGCATGGCACGCGTTTCTTGACGGCGACACGCAATCCGACGCCTATTGGATCGGCTTCGGCCTGCGGTTGCCCCGGACGATCCTCGCACTTGAGGCCGGCATCACCCTCGGCCTCTGCGGTGCGGTCTTCCAATCCCTGTTTCGAAACCCGCTCGCCACGCCGTACACCCTGGGGATTGCCAGCGGCGGTTCACTCGGGGCGCTGCTGGCGATTAAGCTGGGGATCGATCTCACACTGTTCGGACTCTCGGGGCGGATGCTCTGCGCGTTCGCCGGGTCGCTCGTTGTGATCGGATTTATCGCTCTGTTCACCCGCGCCGGTCGGCGCATCGGTACGACCGAGCTCCTCCTTGCCGGCGTCACGATGGGTTTGTTCTGCTCCGCGATGGTCCTGTTCATCACCTACCTCTCCGACGAATGGCAGACTTTTTCGATGGTGCGGTGGATGATGGGCTCGCTGGTGACGGTCAGCGTCGGCGAATCGCTCCGGGGATTGCCTCTGTTATTGCCGTCCTGGATCGTGCTGATCGCCTGCGGACGCTCGCTGAATCAATACCTCCTGGGAGAAGAACTGGCGGCATCGCGGGGGGTGAACCTCGCACGGTTGCGGTGGGTTTCCATCCTGTTCGCCTCGTTGTCGACCGCCGTAGTCGTTGCGCTGTGCGGGCCGATCGGCTTTGTCGGGCTGGTTGTGCCGCAGATAACGAGCCTGTGTGTCGGTCGCGATCGCAGGCTGCTATTGCCGGCGTCGGCGTTGGCGGGCGGTGTGTTTCTCGCCGTATGCGATTGGATTTCGCAATGTGGACTCGGATGGGCCGGTGCCCTCGTCGGTCATCAACTCGGCAGTGCGATCCTCCCGATCGGCGTGGTCACGGCGATCGTCGGTGTTCCCATCTTTTTGGCCCTACTCTACCAAAGGGCATCCACCTGGTCTCAATCGGGATAAAAATGCATCCTGAAGCATGTGACACCTTAAACCGCTTTTCTCAATAGATATGTGATTCAGAGCCGCGACCGTCAGAGC
>CAYXGR010000136.1:6215-7768 GCA_964464525.1 uncultured Planctomycetaceae bacterium | reverse complement strand
TAACCCGCATTTCTCACCCATTGATCAGAGCCGCGACCGTAAGGGAGCGGTGGGTGTGGACTTGCAGCGATCGTGCATTCGTCATTCCATCGGCAGAGTGTCATCATCCCGATGTTTTGGAATCGTTTTAGAGGGTGGGCGGTGACCGACTCCCTTACGGTCGCGGCTCTGATAGAAGATGCTCTGATAAACGCGGCTCTGAATCAATTATCTTGTGAGAAAAGCGGACTAGCAGTGCCAACCACCAAAATGGATATGCGGGGCTCAAATACTCGCGTCGGCCGCCGATTGAGGGGCTTTTGTTGCATAGCGACGCACCAATTCGACCAGGTCGTGCCGGTCGATCGGTTTTGTGGCATACGCGTCACAACCGGCATTCAGACATTTCTTCGAATCGCCCTGCATGGCATGGGCGGTCAGGGCGATGATCACCCCTTGGTAGCCCTTCTTTCTCAGCAGACGGGTTGCGTCGTAGCCGCTCATGACGGGCATCTGCATGTCCATCAGAATCACGTCAAATGCCCGATCTTCCGCCCAGGCGGTACTGGCCGCATTCATCGCCAGTTGGCCGTTTTCCACGATCGTCACGTCCGCGCCCGCCTTGCGAAGGATCAAGGAGATAAGGCGTTGATTGTCCACGCCGTCTTCCGCCAACAGGACACGGCAATCCAGTTGGGCCGCCGGAGAATCCGACTTCGGTTTGGATGGCAGGGACGTGCGAGCAGGGAGGATGGGCGATTCGAGCATGTTCGTTGCATCCAGCGGACCCGTATCGACCGTCACGCTGAAAGTGCTGCCCTCTCCCGATCTGCTGCGGACCGAGATATCGCCACCGAGCAGTTTGGCCAGACTCTTGCTGATGGTCAGCCCGAGACCCGTTCCCCCGAATCGGCGCGTGGTGGAGGTGTCGGCCTGGGAGAATTCCTTGAAAATGGATCCCAATTGTGACGGCGTCATTCCGATGCCGGTATCGCTGATGTCGACCCGCAACAGGGGGTGTCCGGTACCCGGTTGTTCGAGCCGGGTGACGACTCGAATTTCCCCCTGCTCCGTAAACTTGATTGCGTTGCCGATGAGGTTGATCAGAATCTGGCGTAACCGAGTCGGATCCGTGCGAATCGTCCTGGGGATCGGGCCGTGATACGAATACTTCAAGCATATTCCCTTCTTGCTCGCGCGAACACGCATCAGTGATTCCACATCGGCCAATACCTGAACCGGCGCGCACACGATGATTTCAGGATCGATCTTGCCCGCCTCGATCTTGGATAGATCGAGTACGTCATCGATGATTTCGAGGAGATTCTTTCCGTTTCGGTGAATCGTATGGACGGCATCGCGGCGATCGGTCTCGGCTTGGCCTGCATCGAGCAGGGTTTCGGCGAATCCGAGTATCGCCGTCATGGGCGTTCGGATCTCGTGGCTCATGTTCGCCAGAAAATCGCTTTTGGCTCGATTGGCCGCATCCGCCGCCTGTTTGGCCTGTTGAAGGGCCACCTCCGTTCGCTGACGTTCGACGATTTCCTCCTCCAGGTTTCGCCGTTCGGCCTCCA
>CAYXGR010000136.1:1192-6115 GCA_964464525.1 uncultured Planctomycetaceae bacterium | reverse complement strand
AAGGCGGTGGCCCGCCCTCTCAGTCCAAGCTTTTTCATCGCAGCCACTTCTAGTCTCCAGCGTGTCTATCCAGGGTTCCGGTGCATCCACCCTTGATCCGGATGAGAGGCGCTCGGCTTCTCATTCGCCTTATCAGTACTGGAATTCGTCGTGAAAAAGATATCGTCTGGAACCGGCTCGGGTTACACATTTTTGTTCTGAACCCAAACACAATCGCCGATATGTCAATCGTTCGGGATCCGAAGAGTAGGAGCGCGGTTATTGGTTTCAGTTATCGCACCCCCGGCGCGTGGCCGGAGGGGCTGTATCGTCAACAACCGACTGGGTTTATCGATGGAATTCCCGGTCGTTCGATAGGATCTCAGTCTTGTATTTGCATCCCCGGTTGCGTGATTCAGCACTCACCTGCGCGGCGGTTCTCCTCATAGCGAGCCTGGCGATGCCTCTAGGGGCCGAGGATCCGGCACCACCGGCACGCATCGCCATTCTGTTTGGTCCTCAACGGAGTTATCGAGCAGCGGCATTCGCTCTGAAGGCGAGCCTGGAACGCAAGGGACATCGGTGCATCCGCGTCGAACTGGCCAGAAAAAATGACAAGGCAAGTCGTGAACAGGTTCTGAAAACGCTGATAGCGCCCGATATCGGGCTGATCGCCACGGCAGGCAATCACGCCACCACCTTTGCCCTCGAGAAAACAAACAAGACCCCGATTGTATTCTTTCATGTTCCCAACGCTCCCGACGCCCCCTTCATGCGAGCGGATCGACCTACCCACCCCGGCCGCCTCTCGGGGGTGACGATCGATGTTCAACCCGAGGCGCAGCTTGAATGGATCAAGAAGCTCTGTCCGCGTGTGAAAGCCGTCGCCATCCTCCACAGTCGAAGGACGGAACGGACCGTCGAGGCATTCCGACGCGCTTCTGAAAAGTCCGGGATCCGTGTGATTGCCATCAACGCCGACAAAGGTCGGTTCCCCGAAGCGATCGACGCGCTGAACGCCAGCGGGTGCGACGGCGTCCTGATGATCCCCGATGCCAAAGTCTACAATGCGGCGACGATCAAACGGTTGCTGCTCTGGGGCCTTCGAAAAAAGATTCCCGTCTTGACATTCTCGGAGAATGTCGTCAAGGCGGGAGCCGCGGCGGGTATGTATGCCGATAGCGGGGCCGCGATCCGTCAAACCAGCGCGTTGATTCACGACATCGTGGGGGGGGCCGATCCGGCAGCGATCGCCCTGCAATACCCGAAGCGAATCCAGAAATCCGTCAATTTGCACACGATCCAGGCGATCGGCGCGGGGCTTGATCTCGGTGTCGTTCGCGCCACCACAACGAAGTTTGGAGAAAGACAATGAATCATCCGTTTCGATGTCAATTCTGCGCATCGGCACGAATCGGTCGCACCCTGTTCAATACCCTGATGGGGATCGGCCTGCTAGCGTTTCCATGTGTCACGTTTGCCGCCGCCTCGGGGGATCCACCCCATTCCGCGGATGAGATCGAGGAGACCGGCGACGACGAAGAGATGCTCGACGAGGAGGAGGAACTGGAAGACATCGAACTACTGGATCTCGAGGTGCCGATGGTCGTGACCGCATCGCGACGGGTGCAAAAAATCACCTCGGTGCCCCACGCGATGAGCGTCGTGACGGCTGAAGACATCCGTCGGTCCGGTGCCCGGTCGATTCCCGACGCCCTCCGCCTGGTGCCGGGGGTGGATGTAGCCGATCTATCGTTCAACAACTCCGCCGTGTCCATCCGCGGGTTCCACGGCTTTCTGAGCCGGCAGGTGCTGGTGCTGGTCGATGGTCGGCAGATCTTCGACAGCCATTTCGGCGGCACCCTCTGGGGAAGCTGGCCCTTTCAACTCGAAGATATCGAACGGATTGAGGTCGTCCGTGGGCCGGGCGGTGTGACTTGGGGGGCCAACGCGGTCAACGGGGTGATCAACATCATCACAAAGGATCCGCGCGATCAACTGGGCCTGACCTATACCGCCGGTGGCGGTTCCCGGGGAACCTACAAGACGCACCTCGGCTACGCCTTCGAGGAGGGTAAGCTGCGGATGCGAGTATCCGGCGAATACGAGGCGAGCGATGGCTATATCCGAGGCGGCTCGATCCTGCGACGACTGGATGATGAAGCCAAGAACGGGCGTATGAACCTCCACGCCATCTACGAGGCCAGCCCCGACGACACCTGGACCTTCTCCGCCGGCAGCAACGTCTCGGATGGAGGCTTCGCCCCCACCCCCCTCGCGGGATTCGGCCTTCGACGCAACTCCGCCAGCCAGACTTCCTTTCTGCTCGCCAAGTGGCGGCACCAGATCGCCAAAGACAACGTGTTTGAACTCACGGGCTACGTGAACGACTCCTTCGTATCGCCGGGCGTATCTGCGATCGACTACCGATACCAGCAGATTGCCCTTCAGTTCGGTCAAGTGTTCAAACCCTCGGACAACCACACGGTGAGCTGGGGAATCGACGGCCGTGCCGATCTGCTCGATGCGAGCAACTCGGATCCCTTCATGCTCTCCAAGGAATTCGTGAGCACGGGCATCGTCGGATTGTACCTTCAGGATGAATGGCGATTCGCCCCGAAATGGGTGCTCAACGTCGGCGGCCGGATCGACTACGAGTTCTACGGTGGATTCCAACCCAGTGCTCGGGCGTCGCTGTCTTATGAATTGAACGACGACTCGATGCTCTACGGGGCCGTCTCGCGGGCATTTCAGATGTCGCCGGCGGGGCTGCGTTTTCTACGACTGCCGATGTTGAACGGTATTGTATTCGCCACCGGCAATCGCAATGTCGCGGCGGAGACGCTCCTCGCCTATGAACTGGGATACCGCGGCCGGATCGCGGACCGGCTGGACCTGAATCTCAATCTGTTCTGGCACGAGTTCGACAACTTGACCACGATCTCGCCGCGACTCGGTCCGCCGGGATTGATCCGGATGGCCTTTGGTAACCGCGCTGAGGCGTCAATGTATGGGGCCGAGTTTGATGCGAAATATCATGCGACGGACAACCTGACGCTGCTGGCGAACTATACCTTTCAGGAGCTGGAATGGCGCGCCGATGTTCCGCTGCATGATAAGGATGCGATCTCCCCGCCCGAACACAAGGCGATGGTCGGCGCCCGCTACAGCCCGACCGACGATCTGCACCTGTCGAGCCACCTTTACTGGGTGGACTTCGTGAAGGCACCCAATCCGTCGCTGCCGTTCATTTCCAACCGCATCGCCCCCTACTTCCGGCTGGATCTGGCCGCCGAGCAGGAACTGTGGGACGATCGGGCGTCGATCGCCGTTGGTGTGCGGAACCTGCTGGATTCCGGTCACTTCGAGGGGAGTACGATCTTCATGAACGACGCGGAGGTTCCGCGGATGGTGTTTGCGGAGTTTCGGCTGAGGCTTCAGTGACGATCGCGGGGCCTGCCGGATTCGATCCGGTCGTTGGAAGCGGGGATTATGGCCCGGGGTAGAGCGGGAGCGCGTCGAGATAGGCTTGGCCGGCGCACCTGATCCAGACGTTGTATTTGTCGATCCGATACGCGGTTACTACCTGAGCCCACATGAGGTACACGACCAATCCGCCGAAGAAACTCAACATCGCCGGAAAGAAGAAACCTAACTCATCGGATATAGCCGAGTACCAAACAATCGCTACGGCCATCAGTATCATGAACCAGCATATCGCGATCACCGATCGTCGCCGCTTTCGATGCTTTGGGCAGAGTCCGACGTATACAACGGCCGTCTTGCGGACGATCAGGGCGACGATCACATAGATCAGCGGCCCTGCCATGAGCACCAGATAGATCGCAGGATGGTGCCAGGATAAATGGCGCTTGAGGGGTCGGCCCTCTGCCAGCGCTCCGCATATTATGCATCTTTCTGTGGGCAACCGACGATCCTTCCTCAACACCAGCAACTTTCCCTGACGCCAAATGCCCCCGGATGAGGGATAAATGCCGGCATAGGTCAGCGTCTCCGGCTCGGCTCCGGGCGAGGGGGGCGCCGGCATGTCGACGGGGATGGCCGGTGGGGGTGGATTGGGTTCGTGTGTGTCAGTCATGTTCAGCCTGTTCCTGATGGCTACTCGATTTGTTCAGGACTATCATGGACTCTGTCGCAGGCGAATGTCAACGATCCGAACCGGATTTGAATAACCGCATACTGGGAGGCGCACCATCATGGCCATGAACGTCACATTCCTCGGACATTCCGGATTTCTTCTGGACGACGGTAACCATCGAGTCGTCATCGACCCGTTTCTGACGGGGAACCCGCTGGCGACTATGAAACCGGAGGACATCCGCTGCCAACACGTCGTCCTCACCCACGGTCACGCGGATCATATTGGCGATACGCTGTCGATCGCCAAGACCAACGACGCGAACGTTTATGCCGCGTTTGAAATCACCAACTTTCTCGGCGAAGAGGGGATCGGTCAGGATCGGCTTCAGCCCGGGAACCCCGGAGGGCGGATCGAGACCGACTTCGGATGGGTCGCCTTCACACAGGCCTTTCACTCCTCCTCATACGAGGGTCGATATATGGGCCAGCCCTGTGGGGTGGTGGTTCGTCTCGGCGGCGTCACGCTCTATCACTGCGGGGATACCGCCCTCTTCGGCGATATGAAGCTCATCGGCGAGATATACAATCCCGACATCGCGTGCATTCCGGTCGGCGATCGGTTCACGATGGGGCCGGAATTGGGAAAGATGGCGGCTGAGTTCATCAAGCCCAAGGTGGCGATTCCCATGCACTACAAGACGTTTCCCGGCATGCTGGAGGAGGACATCTCGGCGTTTGAGCCGTCTGGCGTCGAGGTGAAGATTCTGAAACCGGGAGAAACGTGGCGATACGGGTAACGAGTTTCCAGAAACAAGTAACAAGTAACAAGTAACAAGTAACAAG
>CAYXGR010000136.1:0-1092 GCA_964464525.1 uncultured Planctomycetaceae bacterium | reverse complement strand
AACAAGTAACAAGTAACAAGTAACAAGTAACAAGATTGAATGGGTGCCCCATCCTTTACGCAGCAAAGGTTGGGGAATAGACTTGAGTCGCTGTGGCGTATTCCCCACCCTTTCTTTCAGAAACGATGGGGCACCCACTATTCGCTATTACGCATTCACCGCCGCTATGAACCGCGCCATTTTTTCCGGGCACTTGATGCCCGGCTCGGTCTCGACGCCGCTGGAGACATCCACGCCCCAGGGTCGAATGCGGCGGACGCCGGCGCGGACGTTGAGCGGCGTGAGGCCCCCGGCGAGGATCAGCGGCGGAGTGTCGTCCAGAAGGCCCGAGCCGAGGGCACCCGTCACCAGGTTCCAGTCCAGCCGCTTGCTTGTGCCGCCGCGAGCCGCCGGTGAATAGGCGTCCAGCAGGATCGCCTGGACGCCGACGTCGCAAAACTGCCGCACCCGATCGATGAAGGTTCGATCTCGGACGCGCAGGGCCTTCGTGATACGGAGACCGCCGAGCTTCTGTACGAAGTCGGGGGTTTCGTCGCCGTGAAGCTGGACCTCGCTGAGACCGGCTTCGGCGACGGTGCGGAGGATCGTCGAGGCCCGGGCATTCACGAAGACGCCGACCGCCGAAATGTAGGGTGGGAGTGTCGCAACGATGCGCCGCGCCTGTGCCACGGTCGATCGGCGCGGGGAGCGGGCGAAGACGACGCCGATGGCGTCGGCACCGGTCTCAACCGCGGCGGCGGCATCTTCCTCTCGTGTGATTCCGCATATCTTGATTCGCGTCATGTGCTCGATCGCCTTCGACGCCCCCTACTCGATCCATTCGCGAGAGCGTACCATGCGGCGGCCGAGATCGAAACCTGGTTCTGTGGTACCGGTTCCAACCGGTGCGATCGGAGGGTGGCACTGTCAAGGCATGATCCTTCAAAGATCGGGCCTTGGCAGTGGGTCTCGATTGTCCAACGTGTTGGGAGGGACATCACATGGCCAAGCGTGACTCGCTTGTCCCGGCGAGCCGGGTCCATGACACCACAGGCGGAACTGTGGCACCGGTTTCCAACCGGTGCGAACCACTGTAACGAGCCACGGACGGGA
>CAYXGR010000135.1:0-7776 GCA_964464525.1 uncultured Planctomycetaceae bacterium | reverse complement strand
CCCGCCATTATATCGTCATATGTCGTTGATCGGTCTCGGGCTCGGCGTTGTGTACTGGGCTCTTGAATCCGCCATTGATGCTTTTATCTTTAGCGAGGGGAGCTTCTACGACCGACTGGTCAGGCCGGATCCGAATGAAGCCTGGATGCGTGTCCTCGTCTTCTTGCTGTTCTCAGCATTCGGCGTCTATGCCCATATGTGTCTCTCCCGGCACCGTGTTACAAAAACTGAACTCGACCAGTCGGAGGATCGCTTCGCGAAGACATTCCACGCCAGCCCCGTCGCCGTGGTGTTAAGCCGATTGAAAGACGGCAAATGTATCAATGTGAATGATGCATTCCTGCGGATGTGCGGGTACAAGCGGGACGAAGTCCTCGGCCGGAGCTTTCTCAAGCTCGATATGTGGGAGTATCCGGAACAACGGGCTGCGTTGGTCAAACTGCTTCGTGAATCGGGCTCCGTTCACGATATGGAGGCCTCGTTTCGCTCGAAATCGGGGGTTATACGAATTGGTCGGATCTGGGCCGAGCGAATCATGATCGGCGGCGAAGCCTGCATGATCGCCATTACACAGGATGTGACAGACCGGAAACACACGGAAGAAGCACTGCGCCGCAGTGAGGAACAATATCGAAACCTGGCCTATGCAGCGACCGACGCGATTATTACGATCGATGAGACCAGCACGATCATTTATGCGAATCCGGCCGCCTCAAGACTGTTCGGTTATCCTACAGATGCGATTGTGGACAAGTCTCTGTCGATGCTCATTCCTTCCGCGTTTAGGGCAGTCCATCGCGACGGGTTGAAACGATACCTCGATACGGGCGAGCGCCATATCTCTTGGGATGGTATAGAGGTCACCGGGCTCCATCAGGATGGCCACGAATTTACCATTGAAGTGGCATTCGGCGAGCAATACCGAGGGCAGAGCAGAATCTTTACCGGGATTGTCCGCGATGTCACCGAACGGAAAGAGGCGGAAGAGGCCTTACGGGAGAGCGAGGAGCGGTTCCGGCTCACGTTAAACTCAGTCACCGACGGCGGCTGGGATTGGAATATCGCCACGGGAGAGGTCTTCTATAGCGACCGCTGGCTTGCTTCGCTCGGTTATCAGCGCGACGAAGTCGATCCCCATATCGGGTTTTGGAAATCCATCGTCCATCCGGATGATATGCCTCATGTTCAACAAGTGCTCCAAGATCATTTCGACGGGCACTCAGAGTATTACGAATGCGAAAACCGTCTTCTCACCAAGACCGGCGACTATCGCTGGAACCTTGACCGTGGCAAAGTGGTGGGCCGTGATGCCAAGGGAAAGCCACTCCGAATGGTCGGCACCGACACCAATATCACCGATCGAAAACAAGTGGAGGAAAAGTTACGCCGATCTCACGAAGACCTGGAAGAACGGGTCCGCCTGCGCACCGCGGATCTGACTCAGGCCAATCAGCGGCTCGAACGGGAAATCGACGAACGCAAACAGGCGGAGGAGCGCATCCGCCGACAGGCGCTTGTGTTCGATAATATGTACGACGCCGTGGTACTCACCGACTTGGATCAACACATTGTAGAGATCAATCCCAGTGCCGAGAAGATGTTCGGCTATTCCCGGGAAGAATTGCTCGGCCGTAATCCCGAAATCCTGAATCTGCCCGATGAGGGTGAACGCATCACCCGGTCGATCCAGGAGGGAATCGCGGAACACGGGCATTGGTCGGGAGAAATCCCGATTGTTCGAGCCGACGGGACGGAAGCGCTCTGTGAGGTCGTCATGCTGCCACTGCTCGACAAAGATGATAGTCGAGTCGGCAACGTTTCTGTCGGCAGAGACATCACACAGCGAAAAAAAACCGAAGAGACCTTGAGACGTACCCAGTTTGCCGTCGATCATGCGGTGGCGGATTCGATCTTCTGGCTGGATCGCCATGGCCAATTCTTCTCTGTCAATGAGGCATCCTGCAAGCGGCTGGGCTATACGCGGGATGAGCTCCTGCGAATGGGGGTGCCCGATATCGATCCCTCGTATTCGGCGGACAAGTGGCCCGAAACTTTTGATGCATTCCAAGAGCGTGGTTTCGGTATCATCGAATCGAATCTTCGTACAAAGTCAGGACAGTTCTTCCCCGTCGAAATATCGGTGAACCACTACAACTTCGAGGGTACGGAGTTTATCTGTGCCTTTGCCCGTGATATCACCGAGCGTAAGCAGGCCGAGGCGGAAAGGGCGATGCTCGAGGAGCAATTGCGCCGTTCACAAAAAATGGAGGCCATCGGCACCTTTTCCAGCGGAATCACGCACGACTTCGACAATCTTCTGACTGCCATCTTTGCCTATACCGATCTCGCCAAGACCACCCTCCCCAACGACCACCCCGCAGCCCGAAATCTGGAAAAGGTGGAGCAAGCCGCGCACCAGGCGCGCAATGTGACGAATGCCCTTCTCACATTCAGCCATGGCGCGTCCCTGCAGAAGTCTCCGGTGAATTTACCGCGCTGTCTCCAGGATACGATCCGACTGATTGCCCCGCTTCTCCCAGTCTCCATCGATATAGTGGAAGATATTTCCCCTCAGTGTAATCTCTGGATTCATGCCGACGCCGGCCAGATACCGCAAATCATGATGAATCTCACCAATAACGCACGAGACGCCATGCCCAGCGGAGGGCGGCTCCGTGTGTCCCTTCGGGCGGTCGAATCCAATGATGCGCCCATGTCCAGTCGCGATGTGGAACTTTCGATCCCTGCCGCCGTCATCACCGTGCACGACACGGGGAGCGGGATGACCGAGGAGGTCAAGTCCCGAATCTTCGAACCGTTCTTCACTACCAAACCACGCGGACAGGGAACAGGACTGGGAATGTCCATGGTTCATGGTATCATGGAGGATCTGGGCGGTACGATTGAAATCGTATCCGAAGAGGCGCAGGGCACGAGCATTACAATCACGCTTCCCTGTTGCGATCCACCCGCTGAGGTCGAGAACGCCGAAGCTATAAGTCTAAGTGGCCATTTATCCGGCGAAGTAATTCTTGTGGTTGAAGCGAACCATCACATCCGGTCGATCATGGTCTCGGCACTGCGTTCAAAGGGCTATGAAGTCATCCCCGCGGCCAATATGGCGGAAGCGATCACGGCGATAAACAGGCGAGGGCGATCGGTGCGAATGCTTATTCTCGACCTCGATTCCGTTGACGACCAGGCATTGGGTCGAGTGAAAGAGATTCAATCGGAGGCGGACGACATGTTGCTCGTGTGCCTGGCGGGAACGCTTTCGATCGATATGAGAAAATTTGGGCTCGGATCCGGCTATCTGTTACGCAAACCGTTTCAGATTTCTGAGCTTACTTCCACGGTGTCCAGGGTATTGTTCCCGGAATGAGATACAGCTAAAAGTAGATTGGGCCATGAAAGGTAGCGTTTCAATTCTCCTGGTGGACGACCATGCACTCGTGCGAGATACCCTCGCCGATCGGTTGCAGCGGGAATTGGACTTTGAGGTTGTCGGAATTGCCTCCACGGCGGAGGAGGCGATTGCGATCGCCACGAGTACCCAGCCGGATATCGTTCTATCCGACATCGACATGCCGGGTTTGAACAGTTTCGAGGCCGCGAAGAAACTTCTGGATCTTCTACCAAACCTGAAGATCATCTTCCTGAGTGCTTTTGTCCATGATGTCTTTGTCGAGCAGGCCTTGTCGGTCAAGGCACACGGCTATCTGACCAAGCGCGAGCCGCCCGATACGGTAGTCATGGCGATCCGCGAAGTGATCTCCGGTGGGGCTTATTTTTCAGAGGAAGTTGAATCCCGGATCGTGGTGGATGAAAAGGGCGCCAATCTTCAGAGTAAGTCGAAATCCCTCGTCTCGACCCTGAGTCCCCGCGAGCTTGAAGTCCTTCAATACATCGCACAGGGTCTGGGGAAGAAGGACATCGCCAAGCTCACCAATCTCAGCGTGAAGACCGTGGACCACCATACCTCTCGATTGATGAACCGGCTGAAGATCCACGATCGTGTCGATCTGGCTCGATTTGCACTCCGCGAGGGCCTGATTCAGGCCTGAATCCATTTCTTCTCAATTCATCAGCTCGGAAAAACAGATCTCGATCCTCTGAAACAGGCCCTTTCAGTATCAGGAACGCGGAAGACGACGCGTCACCCCTGCATTTCAGCATGACTGCGCGGCTACGCCAGACTTGTCTTCACCGGTCTCGGCGAGGGAAGTGTTTCACACCAAACTCAGAAAATTCTCGATTGCATGCGACTCATACCCAATCACGTGCGGCATTCCCAATGCTGTCAGGCGGACTCCCGTTCGCTGGCATCCATACGCGCAACAATGCTGGTAATGCCGACCACACGCGATACGAGCCCACCAGGATGCTGATAACCCCACCGGCGGATGCCTCTCGGCAAAACCTGGTCGGTGATTGAACAGGCTGATTCATTCGAAAAAAAAACTGAACGGATGCAATCCAAGGTTCATCGACGCCACCCGTATGCCGATGGAGTGGGTCTGAAACCAGGTATGTAAAGCTGGCTTTCATGGCTGGGAAGGCGATTTTTTTCTGGGAATAAAGGCCGATTTTTACTAGTCAAATCCTCATCGTGGATCCGATAACAAGGCCGATCGTGGTTCGTCCCGAGGCGCAGATTGGGCTTGAAGCATTTGGGAATGGGTTACATCACAACCGAACTATTCATTTCGTGTAACAAGATCGCGTGCATGGGAGCGGTTCCCGTGCATTTTGTATGCGCGGTCAATAGACAGAGTGTGTGAAGGATAACTTAAGGAGAAACCACATGTTTAACTATCAGCAAGGTGGCGTTGCAACCTTGGATCCCCAGACCGTGGGATTGAACGGTCAGACTCGGATCCCCGAGTTTGGCGGAATTCCCACGGCCCAGCCATTCATCGGCAATGTGCCGGTGACGGGGATTCCGATGTCCCAGCCGGGATTCATGCCATTCAACACCGCGACTCCACAAGTGCCGGGCTACCCCGCCTTCCAACCCGGCATCAACACCGTCTCGCCATTTGGATTCAACGGCTTCCCCGCTGCGCCCGTTGTCAATCCTGGATTCAATCCGATGGTCACGACACCGATCACCGCAGCGACACCGATCCCGTATGGCTGCGGCTTTGCGGCACCCACACCCGCCTTCAACACCCCAGCCTTCAACACGATGCTGCCCTGGGCCAATCAGTTTCCGGTCCCGTCCCAGTTCATCTCGAACACGGTTCCCTACGGCGGAATCAATGGCCTCACCGCAACACCGTTCGCCCAAGTGAATCCGATGACGAATCCCCTTGCGTTCAATACGGCCATTCCGCTGAATGCGACATGCGGCGTGAACGTCCCGGGCACGACGCCATTCTCCCCTGTGGGCGTCACCCCCGGAATCAACGCGCTCGGCGCCGTGCCGCAGGTGTTGAATACGCCGATCACTCCCCTCGGCGCAGTCCAGTCCCCATTGGTGAACACACCGTTCGGGGCCGTGACAAACCCGTGGATTCATTCCGCACTGGGATCGGCCATCCCCAACACGGTTCCATTTAATCAAGTCCAAACGCTCCTCAACCCGACCTGCAATACGCCGATCGGCACAGGCGCATGGGGACAATCCCTCTTCGGAACCCCATGGGGTCTCAACACACCGGTCGGGAATTGCACCACACCATTCCAGACCCCCTACGGTTGGGCAGGTGTCCCCGGCCTCGTGAACGGAAATCCCTTCACGAATACCCCCGTCGTCGGACCCCTCGGTACCGTTTCTCCATTCAACCCACAGATTGGCACACAACCCTTCGGGCCAATCAATAACTTGCAGACGAATCCATGGGCTTGCAACCCCTTCGCGTGCAACATCCCCGGCTATGCGGGACAGACATTCGGCGGAGTCGGAGGCCTGATCCCCAGTCCATTCACCATCCCAGCTCCGACAACCTTCGGAACTCCCATGAACTCCGCGGCCTTTTGCCCGGTTTGCTGACGACATCAGTCAATCGGTATGGTGTTCTTGGATCAATGATGGGTGATGTCAATTAAGGAAACGTATGATGAATTTCATCAGACAAAAGCTGATCACTCTGCGAAGCCGAGCGAGGGGACTTCAAACCACCCTCCGGAGATGGGCGCTCCATGACGATTCGGTCTCGCAGGAAATGAAGGAGGATCTTCTCCTCCGATTCACGCCCGCCGAAGAGGCGAACTTTGATACCGACCTGGACCTGGTCAAGGAAAGACTTCGACCGGTCGCGGTCCAGTTGCAAACTGTCTCGCGATGGTATGACTACGTTCTCGAAGGGATCAACAAGCAGTTCACACGCGCCACCTCCCTGATCGATCAGGGACGGCATCAGGAGGGTCTCGTGATCCTCAACGATGTCGAGCGGCGGATGTTGAATCCGAACGAGGAGACGCTGGGTTTCTTTTTCAAGTCTCTCCAGCAGCATACCAGTCATGAGACCCATCATAAGCTCGCCTGTCTCGATGCGATCATTCGGGATCTCTATCTTCCCACGGTGAAGGCGGCGCACGAGCGCGGCCTGGTTCCGAAGGAGACGCTGTCCCACACGCCGTCCACCTATTTCACGGACGGACCCGATAGCGTTTACACATGGCAGCAACACGCCAGCAATGCCGTCAACTTCGGTCGGAAACTTCCGATTTCGATGTTGCCGGTTCCGAAGAACTTCATCAGTCATCCTTGGAATCTCGTGTCGATCGCCCATGAGGTTGGGAACTATGTCTATACCGACCTCGATCTGGCCTGGGAAATCGTGAACAAGCTCCAGACCGAATCGCTGAACGCGGGCGTGTCCGCGCAGACGGCCAGCCTTTGGGCCCAGTGGCATCAGGTGCTCTTTGCCGATGTCTTCGGAACCCTGAAGCTGGGACCGGCCTATGTCAGCGGGATGATCGAGTTGCTGGGAACGGATGTACAATCCGCGGTCGCGCTCAATCCTCAATCAGCGCTTCCGCCGCCGTATATCCGATGGCACATCATGCTGCAGACGCTCCAGTTCCTGAACTTCAAGGATCAGGCCCGGGAGTTCTACAACCAGATTCACATGTTCTGTGGCGATCCGAACCAGCTTGCCCAGCAATGCGGATCGCTCTGGTTGACGCTGTTTAACGAGTGCCGGGCGATCACGGGTGTCATCGCGTTCAGCCCGTGCCAACGACTGGGCGGAGCCCGTGTCGTGGACATTGCCCAACCCTTCCAGGTGGGTGAGTTCCAGATTGCCGAGAAGGTTCGGGATCTGTTGATGACCGGCGACGAATCCTGCTCCTCGGACGACAGCTTTTCCTGGACAGAGCCGTTGGAGAAGGTCAACGTCACGACTCCCATTGCGCTGGTCGGTCTACGGATGGCAGTCGATTCTGCGGTTGATTTCGAGGCGTCCCGTAAGATGTGGGTTCGGTTCTGGTGCCTGCTGCAACACCTGAGCAGCCAGGTCGAATCGACCCGCGAAACCGAGGATCGCGAATTTGCACCTGCCGATGCCACGCTGAAGACGCTTGCCCAGCAGGCGGTTCCGGCATTGGTCTGACATCACCCATCGCCGTGCCGACGCCGCTTCATCGCGGCGCGCGGTGCGGCTGTTTCCAAGTCCCAGGATCCCCGTTCCTGCCGCTCGCGCGGCAGGCCGGGGATCTTGTTGTTTTCATTTCGTGCTATCGAAGCGTTCAGTGTATGCGGAGTGCGGGACTAACCCGCTTTTCTCACAAGATATTTGATTCAGAGCCGCGTCAATCAGAGCCGCGACC
>CAYXGR010000134.1:0-7815 GCA_964464525.1 uncultured Planctomycetaceae bacterium | reverse complement strand
CTTGCCATCCTCGGTGGTGACGGGCGGATCGACCGGATGGTTGTGGACGGGCGCGTCGACGGGCGGCTCTTCGAACGAAGCCAACGCAAGCGAATCAAACGAGGCCATCAACTGACCGGGCAAAACGCAGGGGCTTTGGTGACAAACCGGGCAGATCGCCGGCACGAGAGGTTCCCCATCAGTCTCCCTAACCGGCTCCCCACCCCGGGGAGCATCGGCGTCCCGCCGGTCGTTTTTTCTTTCGTTCGAACGAGAACCATCGGCATCCCTCTGGACCGAGTCACGCTTCAAATCCACCCTCATCGATTTCAGCCGCAGCCGTCGACGGACCGTGGGCTTGGCAGTCGCTCCCTGTGCGAGCGAGAGCGAACCAACCGCGCGAAGCAGACACGCGGGCAGCACACACGGATCCACCTCCGCCACCGGCTTCACCTTCGTCTGCGGTTCTTTCTTTTCTACTCCAGCCTCTTCCTCGTCCTCCTCGCCGGCGTGGATGTCGATGACGCGAACGCGACCCTCGCTTTCGATATTGCCGACGGAAATCTTCGCCCCCGACGGGCTTTGAAAGTTCTGCTGGATCATCTTCACGGCCTGGCTCGCCGCCATTTTGCCCCTCAAATCGATGAACAGAATGTCATCGCGACCCCCGAAGTGCTTCCCTTCCGGCACGTCGTACATCGCAATATATTGCTCGATGCTCTCTCGTTGGGCCGGTCGGAAATTGCGGACCAGCAACTGCCGCTTCGTCGGCCCCTCTATGAACTGGACCTTGGAACGCTCGTCGACATTCACCAGGTCTTCCAGGAGATACTCCAGTTCCCAGGCCTCCTTGTATCGCAGATCCACCATGAAAAAGGACTCATACTCCTCCTGACCCTTGAGCACGTCGGGAATGTCCGGATCGCTGAGGATCAGTGTGAGAATCTCGTCGATCCGGATCCAGTCCCTGGGCATGGCGCTGATCAGCAGCGTGTTTTCGTAGGTATCCTCGGAGATCTGGATCGGCGCCGAGGCGGCCGTCGGGATGCTGATCTTCTGAACCTTTTGTCCCTTCCCGCCCTTGCCCGGGGAAACACGTCTCCTCGGCTTGGCCTTTGAGGCGCCGCCGGCAGCGAGCATCGCCCGCAGCTTGTTGGCATCCTCGGCCGCATCGCGAACCTTCACCTTTCGAACGATCGGCCGCTGATCAACCACATCGATGATGTTGATAATCTGGATGGCCTCGGCCACCTCATCCTGCGGGCCATCCAGGATGATCTGTTCGCCCGAGGTCACGATCTTCATGGGTTCGGCCACGGGGTTGACGCCCATCGGCGTCTTCTTACCCTTCGGTCCGCGGCGCATGCTTGTTCCGCCGCTCATCAGGCTCGTCACCACGTCGGCCAGTTCCTGGGCAGGCCGGTTTTCGGCGATCAGAATCACCCGGGTCGGAATCTTCTCTTTCGCCTTCTCTTCCATCTCTGCCACCAGATCCTGAATGATGGCCAATTCCTTCGGCGGAGCGGTCACGAGCAGGACGTTGGTAATCGGTTCGGCCACGATGCGTACGGAGGAGTTGCCCCCCGTTACGCGACGTTGCGGAACCTTCACGCGCTTACCCTGCTTTGTGATGATCCTCGGGGCGCGGGACGGAGAGGCCGAACCGCCAGGCACGCTCTGTTGAAGGATCGGCTCCAGCACCTCGGCCTTGGCCCATTGCAATCGGATGACCGTCTGAATCGGCTGGTCGACGATATCCAACTGCTCGATCAGCGGTCGCACCTGATCGATGAAGGCCTGGCTGGCATAGAGGTTGACCGTGTTGTTGAAGGTGTCGGCCGTAACGATCCGGTTCGTCGAGCCGGTCTCGGGCGGGAACATCTGGTTGATCATGTCGACGACATCAGTCGCCCGGGCACGTTCCAGCACGACCTTGTGCATGAGCGGCTTGGCCTCACAGGCCAGATCGTCCAGTTGCTTTGCAAGCGGCTCAATCTTGGCCCACTCGGCATCGCTGCAATAGACGATGAGCATCGAGGCGCCGTCGTCGGGAATCAGCGTCGGGCCGGTACCCCCGCCACGGTTGGTGCGATTCGGCACGCGCGGAGAGGGACGCTTGATGCCCTTCCGCTTCACGGGTGCCCTCCGCCGGACCGGTGTGGTGGACGCCCCCTTGACGAGTTGCCCCATCGTCTGCGAAATCTCGCTCGGCCGGGCACATTCGAGGTGCACGAAGTGCTCGCTGGGCTTTTCATCATTGGGCACGTCGAGCTTGGCAATGAGTTCAAGCACCCGCTGATAATTCGGTTTGCTGCACGAGACCAGGATCGTCTTGCTCGTTCGGGCGATATATTGCGACGGTTGGGAGCCCTTGCCAACGGATCGAGGCATGGCCTGCATCAATTCTCCGGCGACATCGACCGCCTCGGCGTGGGCCAATTCAATGATCTCGGTGATCCAGTTCGGGGCAACGTCGTATTGCTGAACCAGCCGCTTTCCACGAGCGACGCCCTCATCTCCGCCCACGAGGATGATGGTGTTGCCGGCGATGTTGGGAATCAGATCACACGCCAAGGCGTCTTTCAATTCCGGGGGGATCCACCGTTGAGACTTCATCATCGACTGCTGTTCTTTTTGGAGAATCGGCTTGAGCGTGGCGACGATGGTGGATGCGGAGGCATGTTCGAGCGGAACAATCTCCCGCACCGCCGGCTTCCAGCCCGGTCCGCGATCGATATTCTCCACCGTCCTCATGATCTCATCCAGAAGTGCCTGCGGTCCACGGGCGTAGATGATATTTTTCTTGATATCCGGGACGAGAGTGAGTTGCTTGGCACGATCCGTTTTGAGATCGATTCCGCCGGGAGCGGGCCGCCGGCCGCGCGTCTTGGGAACGGCCGAAGCCCGGACCGAATAGAGTTGATTCAGGATCCCCTGAACATCGGACACCTTGGCATTTTTGAGACGGATTTCCAGCCGGGGCCGATTGTCATCGGCGGGTGGCGGTCGACTCTCGGTCAACTTGCCGATGACCTCCTTGAAAAGCAGGTGCTCCTTCACCAGACCGGTCAGCTCGATCGTATCCGCTCCGCTGATCGTGGTCCCATAGGTGTCCGAAAATCCTCGATCTCGAAAACTCTCGATGATCTGGAACGGCGGCCAGCCGGGGGGAGTCTTGTATTGGGTCAGGCAAATGTCGTAGGGATCCAGATTCGCCGCCTCGAACTCCTCGAAGGTGTTAAACATCATCTCGGGCGGGATATTGTGCAAAAGATCGGGCAGTCGCTGGATTTTGAGAAATGTCGAATCGCGCGTAATGAGAACATTGTTCATACGCTGAAGCAGGAGTGTCTCGTTCAGCTTGTGGAGTGCCTCAATAAAAGTGAACTCCTCCACGCTGTAGAAGGTGCACTCCCCGGGGATGGGCGCATCCGAAAGGTTCATCAGCGGCAAGCCGCTCACCCGCGAAAAATCCTCCAGTACATCCATCCAAGGGGACTTGTGATATTGAAAACGATAGGTCCGCGACTCGGGCGGAACTTTCCCCATTGTGTAGATTTCCTTCGTCGTCCTGGTCTGTGTCACCGGCGACTTCGTGGCTCCATCGTAGCTGCTTGAAGAGTCGCCGGCATCGGTCGAAACCGGTGTTGCGACCTGCCCAACCGACGAAGTCGGCACGGCATGCTTTGAAGCGGAGCTTGTCGTCGGCGTCGCATCCGTTCGTGGGGCGAGCGTAGACGGTGGCGGGGTTCCCACAGGCGCGCGCTGTTGCCCGGGTCGCAAAAGCTTCTGCCCCCGCTGGCGTGTGCGAACGGGGGGAGTGACTTTCTTGACATTCTCTCCCGCCGATTCGACGGGCGGCTTCCCCTCTCCCATTGTTTTCGTCGAACCACTCTTCGAAGACGTCTTTCCAATACGCGAGAGTCCGGTGATCTCGCCCGAGGGTTTATGACGACGCTTACGATTCTTCCGGGCTTCAAGAGCGGCCTTTTGAGCGTCGCGGATCGCCTGAAAATCACTCTTGCCCAGGCCTTCCGAGACCATCTTCGGCCGGCCGCCCCGGCCAACGCCCGATGACTTCGGCAACGACACACTCGGCTTCGTCGTCGGCTGGGAGGTCGCCTTCTTCTTACGAAGCGACTCGAGCGCCCGCCGTTTCAGTTCCTCCAGATCCTGGTCCGTCTTTTTTTGATCGGACGCCTTGGCGTCGTTCGTCTCCTTCTCATCGCTCTTTTTATCATCCGCCTTATCCGCAACGGATTTCTTCGGCGCGGGCTGTTTCTCGTCATCACCGGCGTAGGCCCCATGCACCAGGGCCTGTCCGGGCATCAACGCGATCCATGCCGGAATCAACAGCCCCCCTATTACGCGGGCCAACCAAGGATTAAACCTGTTTGTTGACGAGATCATCGTCACACCTCCCGATTGAATCATCATCCCTCACACCCTGGGTGCCCATATGCAAATGGTCTTGTCTACCGGCTTGAATCCGACGCCCCGGGGTGCATCTGAACGCGTGCCGAGTCGATCGATCACCGACTTCTCTCATTTTCCGCATGCGCCCTGCTCCTTCTACTGCCTCGTCCATCGATCGATTGCATCCGCCAACTGAGAATCCATCCGAGCGTCCAATAGCACACGCTCGGAAAAACTCTTGCCCAACGGATAGATATAGTAATTGCCGGTGGGCATTTTCACGATGCCGCCCAGAGGATGGACCGCCAGCAGCATCCCTCCATCCACAACCGCCGGCTCACCGGCGTTGATCACCTTTCGCTCAGTCCCGTTCGTGACAATCAGCTCCTGGATGATGTCCTCCGATTGTGGATAGATCCACGTTCCGGAGACGGTGAAACTCGCATCCGGCGGCGGATCATTCACGATCACGGGTGTGATCGGAGCCGCCACGACCGCGGCGGTCTCCTTCGGAATCGTATGGATTTGTTTGGTTTTCCTGGGCAGGAAGTTGCCCATCCCGCCGGGCTTTCCGGATTGGTATCGAGCCGTGATTCGAATCTGACGGGCCTCCCATTCGGGGATGTCGATGGTCTGACCGGGAGGAATCATCATATCCGGAAGCTTGATCTGCTTGCTGTCCTTGTCGGTGATGATCGCGCTCACGAAAACCTCGTGCTCATCATCGTTCTTCACGGCAACGATGATCGTCTCGGCCTCGGGCAGCGGCGTGTGGGCGGGTATCGTGATTGAAGCGCTTCTGTTGCCGCCGGCGAATTCAAGACGCTTCGGTCCGAACAGGGTGCCGTCCGGGTAGGTGACAAGGACTTCTGCAGAATCCCCCTCGCCCGAAACGGATGCCTGTTGTTTTCCATTCACGCCATCGCCATGATGATCCTTGAGCCGTCCTTCCCAGAAAAAATCAACCATATAGCCAACCAGCTTGATATCCTGGTTGTCGATCATGACGGTGACATGGGGGGCCGGCTTGAATGAACGCAGGATATTGCGTTCGGCCAGCAGAAGATAATGATCGTCGTCATGAATGCCGGTTCGGATCGGAGAAAGTGGTTCGTCCGATTCCTCCGGCATGGTTTCGGCCTGGCTCGCGACCAGATTATCCTTGAGTTTGATCTTGGGAAGGACCGGTGTCTCCACCGTAAAATCCAGCTTGACTGTGTTGCGCCCAGACTTCGCGCCCAGTGGCGAAATCGTCAGGCCCGTGATCTGACACAAATAGGGTGTGCGATACACGTCCCGCACGAAATCGACGGCCTGCTTGTACTGCCCGGTCACGGAAATGCGATAGGCCACCGTACTGATATCCGTTTTGTAACCAATCTTGCTGCCCGTCCGAGGCTTGAAGTTTCCCAGATCGAAATGGTGCCGCTTGGCGATGTCTTTCAGATTCTGACCAAACAGAGCCTGTGCCCGTGAAGCCTGATAGGAAAAGGTTCGCCCCGCGATGGCATTCCACGACTCGCCCATCCCCCGTTCAGAGGCAATCAGGGCGTCCAATTTCTGTTCTGCCAGTTCCAAGTTGGTGAATTGCAGATTTGCTTCCCTCAGCGGACTGACGAACAGCAGGTCGATGCCGTAGTAGAGAATCGCGCCGACAACGCCGACGCCGACGATGATGGCCAGTCTTCGTTCACGCGGATTCATCAGGAACGACCTCCCCGCGTAATGGCGTGATCTTTCGAAGTGGTTTGCTCGGTGCCCCTTTGCGCGGGGGTTGTTCCGCCCGAGGCGCTTGACTTGTTGGCGGGATCGACATCCTCCTTCTCGATTTCAGGGGATTCCTCCGCTTGCTTCTCCGGCAATGGACGCAACGGAAGCGTCGCCTTGATACTGGTATCGAGTTGATAGGGATGATCCTTGCTGGCTGAGCCCAGCCGGGTCTCCTGTCCTTCCTCCACATCCTTGAAATTGTTTTTCCGGAGCGTTTTGCCGATCTCATTGACCATGCCGAGATCGGATACCTGCATCTTTAACTTCAGCGTACTCGTGCGAATTGTTTCCTTGCCCCGGGTTCGCGTTTCGAAATCGATCCGGCTGACAAACGCCTTTTGTTCCTCCGGAAAAATCTGAGTCAGGGCGAGTAGAACATCGGGCCAGACCTGTTCCGATCGCTGCCAGTCGAGGAGGGCCTCATGGCGCGCGGTGAACTTCTTGATCGGCTTCTCACGCTGCGCTTTCTCCGCCACGCTCCTTCGAATCTTCTCCGCCTTCTCCTCCGCCGGCCGGACGAACTTGCTGTGAAACAGATAGCCTGATCCGAGGATCATGACTGCCGACATGATCGCCGCGGGCGCCTTCTTCATCCGCAGTGATCGTTTGCTGATAGGCTTCTTCGGATTCAGAAAATCGAATCCCTCGAACTGTGGCTGTTCCTGCCCCATGGCCAGACCGAGGGCCGCGCTGAACCCCCGAAGCTCCTTGGCCCGCTGAGGGGTAAGATCCAACGCCCGGTCCGGCGTGTACAGCACCGCCTTCGTCGCAAACCGCGCCGCCAGCGATTCCGCAAGCTCCATCTCCACACCCGTCGCACCGCACACCACGACCTGATCGATGCTCACAGAGGCATCCGTTGCGCGATAGGCCTCGAAGGAGCGGATCACATCCACCATCAACCGACCGACGATTTCCTTGCTCCTTGCGTCAGGCTCGATGTCTTGGATCGAGATCTTGGTGATCCGGCTGTCTTTGATCCTTTCATCGTCGGTTGTCTTGAAATCGGGAAGCGGCACCGAAGCCGCGCGGCTGAAGGTCAATGCGCCGGACTGAACGATGTCGATTTCCGTCAATTGCGGACCGACTTCAACGATCAGCATCGATCGATCATGTGAATCCGGCAATCCGGCCAATACCGCCAGCAGGTTCGCATACGGCCGCAGACCCAGCCGATCGAGAGACAGACCCGCCTCGCGGGCGACATCCCGGTAAAACGTCAGATCGTCGTTGCGAATCGCCGCGACCAGTGCCGTGCAGGAAGAAGCCGGATCGCGCTCGGACGAAACCGCGAAGTCGATCGTGGCCTGCTCCGCGGAAAAGGGCAGCTCCTTGACAATCTGAAACTGAACCAGTGCCGCAAGCTCCTCGTCCGGCGTCGGCGGAAGGTGCAGCGCGTTGAGCACAACCTGATCGCGAGGAACGGACATGATCGTACTTTTTGCGCTGATGCGAGACTGACGCATGGCCTCACGTAGAAACGCGCCGAATGTTTCCGCATCGTCCTGAGACAATTCAGGCGGGATCGGAACCGAAACGGCCTTCAGAAGCTCCGCGCCTTCGCCCTGCGCGCGAACGAGCGCCATCCGAAGATCGTTCTTGTCCCAATCGACAGCCAGTATTTTTTTCTTGCCGAAGCCCATCGCCATC
>CAYXGR010000133.1:0-7830 GCA_964464525.1 uncultured Planctomycetaceae bacterium | reverse complement strand
AGCCCAGGGCAAAGCGAAGCGCCGCCCTGGGTTATCACGGACAAGAGGCTCCCAGCCCTGAAAGGGCGATACAATGGAAACGCCCGACTGAAACCGGACGAGATCACTACCGATTTTGTCATGTACTCGTGAAGGCAGGGTCCATGACATAATCTGCGGGTTCCCTGGTAGATTCGGATTCTCTTGCCGGCTTCAGCCGGCAGTTTTTGTTTGCCACCGACTTCAGTCGGTGGTGATCGCCATTCGCAACTTCCCTCAGCCGGCTTCAGCCGGGCTTTCATGATTCGATCCCGGAGAAACGGGATACGTTTGGCCCGCCCAAACTGTCATGCACCCGCGTCGGAGCACCAGTGGCCCGGTAATTTGACGTTGAATCCACGGACCCTTAGATTATTTCAATGCATCGTCTGGACGAACCCCGTGTCTCGGTGATGACCGCGAGCCCCGTGCCGGATCTGACGGTTTCCCCGTTCGATCGGGCCCGTTCTCGATCGTCGGTCGCACGCGATCTGGCGATCATCGCCGGCTGGTTCGTCGCGCTGAGTGCCGTCTATTGGATCGCCGTCTCGGCCGTCATCGGCCACGTGTTTTTCTCCGGCTTTCCGATCGATGATGCCTTCATCCATCTCCAGTTTGCCCGCAATCTCTTCGAGCACGGCGAGATGTCCTTCAACCCGGGGGTTCCGAGCAGCGGGAGCACGGCGCCTGCGTTTCCCTTCCTCCTGGCCGGCTGTTTCGCCCTTGTGAAGAATTGGTACGCCGCTGCGTATCTGCTCTGCGGTCTGTGCAGCCTGGGGACGGGATGGGTTGTCTATGGCCTCCTGCGCACCTGGACCGGTCGTGTTGAGATTGCTCGTTGGGGAGGGGTGCTCACCATCGTCACCTTTCCCACGATCGTTCAGGCCTACGCGGGTATGGAAGCGCCGGTCTACAGCCTGATCGTTCTGCTGGGGTTATGGAGTTACGGCCACGGGTCGAGGATGTCGCGATGGGTGGGTTCCGCGGTGTTCGGTCTCACGATCTGGTTTCGTCCGGAATGCCTGATCCTGCTGCCGTTGATCTTTCTGGAGCGGCTGATTTCCACGCGGCGGTCGGGCGATCGCGCCTGGATTATCGCCGCCGTGAAAGAGATGATTCCGATCGTGGGGGTGTGGCTGGTCTATATCGTCGCCTATGGGTTTTACCACTGGCACCAGGACGGGCATCTCGTTCCCACGACGTTCGGCGCCAAAGCGCTGACCTCGATTGATGCCAAACCCGCCTGGATGGATGGCCTGCCGGCCGCGATCCGGCGCGGCGCCTGGTTTCAAGCCGTGTTCGCCGTTGTCGGCTGGCCCTGGATCAATATCTTTCTGATCGGTGTCGGATTGGGAACCATTTGTCTGCCAGTTGCCTTCGGTATGGCACGAACCCTCAAGGCCCTGTGGCACGACGACGGCAGGGCCGCGTCGGGATGGCGGCTTGCGATCCTGATTCTGATCGGCTATCCGTTTCTTCGCGCGATCGTGGATCCGCCCGCCTTGATCTGGTTTCAGAATCAACGCTATTTCGCCCACCTGACGCCGCTCTTCATCCTGATCGCGCTCGGGGCGCTTCAACACACCGGTGCGGTTGTGCTGAAGCCCTGGTGGAACTGGCGGAACGTCTCATTTTCGATCCAGCGCCGACGCACGATCGGCTGGGCCCTCGGGGGATCGCTGTTGATGGGCACGATCGCGGTGCTCTCTGTCGGCAATATCCACGAGATGCAGGTTCAAATGGCGCACTGGCTTCGAGAACGAACACCCGAAGACCGGCTGATCGCCACCAACGATATCGGCGCGATCGGCTTTATCACTCGGCGACCGGTCCTGGATACGGTCGGTCTGGTCGAGCCGAAGATCGTGGAGCACTATCTCGATGGCGGGACGATCGACGAGTACCTGGTGCAGCACGATCCCGCCTTTGTGGTGATTTTTCCGACCTGGTATGAGGCCTTCAGCCAGCGTGAGGATCTCCTGGAACGGGTGCACGCCATCCAGTTGGATTTCAACGTGGTCTGCGGCGGATCGGAGTTCGTCGCCTATCGACCCCGTTGGTCCTCCGCTGGACGGGATACGGACATTCCGCTTCAATGATCCTCCTACATGGGCGTGTGTTGGATGGGCGCGTGCCGGATGGACGCGTGCCGGATGGAACGGCCCCGTTCAGCGCTTTCACGGTGCCGGCTCCTTTTTTAATTATCCTTTCAGGATCAGAACTATGCGTACACTCGATCATCTGATTTCCACCACGATCCATCGGCGGGACGCACTGCTTCGTGAAGCCATGTGGATTCTTGCGGGCAGCATGCTTGTGGCGATCGGGGCGAAGATTCAAGTGCCCGGTCCCATTCCCATGACGATGCAGACATTCGCCGTCGTCTTGGTTGGCGCAACATTGGGCAGTCGGCGCGGCTTGCTGGCGATGGTGGCCTACCTGCTCGAAGGCGCGGCCGGCTTACCGGTTTTCGCGGGCATCGTCGCGGGCCCGGCCTATTTCGCGGGGCCGACGACGGGTTATCTGATGGGTTTCGTTTTCGCGGCCTTTGTTGTGGGGCGATGGACGGAAGCCGGCCGGAATTGCTCCATTCTTCGCACAGTTGGGATTTTTATGGCGGGCCATACCGTCATTCTGGCGTGCGGGTTTGCCTGGCTGCAGTTGCCGGTCGGGCCGAGCGTTGCCTTGGCGACGGGGGTAGTCCCATTTCTGATCGGTGCGGTGCTCAAATCCCTGTTGGCCGCTGCCGCCTTACCCGCCTTCCGTAACCTTGTCCAGCGGGCCTGAACTTCCAATCCAACCCCGGGTCCACGACAGTTTCCGCGGATCATGGGAACCGGATAGATCGCGATCAGCACGGGAAAAGGAATCCAGGTTTTCTCTCTTGGTGGAACAACACAAATGAGGGTCGGCCTCAGCCGACCGGCGTTTGCCACCGACTTCAGTCGGTGGTTCACGGTATGCGGAGAATCATCAGCCGGCTTCAGCCGGGCTTGGATCCATGGAAAACCCGACTGAAGCCGTCGAACAACACCCGCCGATTTTGTTATGGACCCTCCAACCCCCTCCAGGCGGAATGGATGCCTGGCTTCTTCCATCCGTGTCCGCCACTCAACAGGATTCATGAGCCTTCACACCCGAACATCCAGCATGCTGGTCTTGATTTGTGCAATGCTGGTCGGTTGCGGAACGCCCAACATTCAGGTGGATCTGTCGTCGGATCGCCCACGTTTTATCATTCACCATCCCACATGGGGCTGGCCGTTTCGCTGGCCCGGGGTCGACGGTTTCGCACTTGCAAGCGGGACGGAGCACCATTGGGAGTTGAAGGCCGTTGAGCCTTCCGGCGCACCGGCCCGGGATCTGGCAATCGTGTATGGTGAGGTTCCGGATGGCTTCTACCAGGTATTTCCCGAAAAAAACGCCAAACCCAGATCGCTTCGTGCGGGGGAGATCTATTGGGTCGGCGCGACGGGAAGCAAAACCACGTATCACGCCACTTTTGCGCTGCCGGTCGATCGGTACGGTATACCACCGCCGCGGGCTTTTTCGCCGGGTGAACGGCCCGATGACGGCGATCGACCCAAACCGTCGAAACAGGCCGAGCCTGCCGATTGACGGGCAACACCTGCGCCTCGGCACGGTCTTGCACATTGATGAAAACCACTTCTTTGGAATGATTTCCAATTTTTTTCAATCCGTAAGCTCTGAAAACGATCGTACTTAGACGCGAGACATCTTTTTCTTGCATCTTTGGAGCACGGTCTGGCACGATGGGTGCCCAAGGGTTCGGGCACGGTAAATGCTCCATAGCGTGAGCGTGCCGGGAGATCATCGAGATGCGCAACAATCGCGGACAATCCGACGTCGAACTTCACGACGGAACGAGCCACAGCAGCCGATCGCTCGATTGGCGGACGCTGGGGGCTCGGATCCGGCGGGCGGCGCGGGTCGCAACCGCGATGCATCTGATTGAGAACGCGGACGGAAACAGGAATCGGAAGGCGGTGTTGGAAACATCGCCGGGCAAACCGGGTGGATGACCCATGGTCTATGGACTGTACCTTTCGGCGGATGGCCTGACGACGCAGCAATACCGTCAGTCGGTCATCGCCAACAATCTGGCGAATGTGAACACCGCGGGATTCAAGCCCGATCGCGTCGCGTTCGCGGAGCGCCTCAACGAATCGGCACTCCGAGGAACGGCAGCCACGCGGAATCCCGTCCTCGACGGTGCGACCGGCGGCCTGACGGGCCTGCCGGTCTATACCGATTTCTCCGAGGGCAGCATCATTCCGAGCGGCAATCCGCTCGATGTCGCCATTCTCAAGGACGGATTCCTGACCATTCAAACGCCCGAGGGCACGCGCTACACGCGCGACGGTCGGCTTGCGATGGACCCCGACGGAACGCTTCGCCATGGAGCGAGCGGAGGACTTGTCGTCGATCCACAGGGCAAACCGATCGTGCTGAATCCCAATGCGCGGGGCGAGGTCAAGATCGACGAGAGGGGCCGAATCCGGCAGGACGAGTCGGTCGCGGGGCAACTGTCGCTGGTCGATTTCGAGGATCGACAACAACTCCTGAAGACCGGAGAGAATCTGTTCAATGGAGAGGGCGCCCGGCGCGTGAAGATCGAGGGATCGGTTCAGCAGAAAGCATACGAGGCATCGGGGATCGCCCCGACGCGCGAACTGGTCAACATGATCGCCGCGACACGGGCTTATCAGGCGAATGCAACATTGATCACGATGCAGGACGAGTCGCTTGGCCGCGTGGTGAATGACGTGGGGAGAATCGGCTAGCGAGTAGTAAGTGGTAAGTGGTAAGCAGGATCCGCTGTGCGGATCGATCAGCAGAGTGGTTGATCCAGCAGGAACGAGTTTATGGCCATACAGTCGCTCTATACCGCCGCGACCGGCATGAAGGCGATGGACACGAAGCTGAACGTGATCGCCAATAACCTGGCGAACATCAGCACCGTGGCCTTCAAACGCTCGCGGGCGAACTTCGAGGACATCCTCTACCAGACGATCGAGCAGCCGGGCCAGTTGAATGGTCTTGGCGAGCCGAAGGCCATGGGCAAGCAGATCGGGCTGGGTGCCCAGCTTTCCGGAACCCAGCCCAACTTCACCCAGGGTTCGTTCAACAATACAGGCGAACAATTCGATCTGGCCATCGAAGGCGATGGTTTTTTCCAGGTCCAGGCCCTCGTGGATGGAGTAGAGCAGACCGTCTATACCCGCGCAGGCAATTTCACCAAGGACGCCAATGGCCAAATCGTACTTGGCAACAAACCAGGCGCGCGGTTGGAACCGACCATCACGATCCCACAGAACGCGACCGCGGTGGCGATCAGCCATCAGGGATTGGTCTCGGTTCGCGTATCTGGGGCACCAGATTTTCAAGACGTGGGTCAGATTGAAATGGGACGATTCATCAACCCGGTCGGGTTGAAGCAATTGGGCGGCAACATGTACGAGGTGTCGGATGCCTCGGGTCCGGCGATCCTGGGGAATCCCGGCCAAGAAGGGCTGGGGATCGTGCTACAGAACAATCTCGAACTGTCCAACGTCGATCCCGTGCGAGAACTGGTCGAGTTGATCCGGACGCAGCGATCGTTCGAGCTGAACTCGCAATCGATCCAGGCGGCGGATGAAACATTGCAGGTCGTCAACAGGCTTCGGAGGTAATCGTTGATGCGTCACGGAACTGATTCGTGACGCGGATTATTCAACCTGAACTGTGGCACAGGTTTTCTCTAAAACCTGTGGATAGACCGGAATGAAAACCGGTCCCACTTCGAGCCGGTCAAGAACGTGTGTTTCCCAAGGAGTGGGCTTCAGGACGGCGGAGACGTCAACTATGGAACGGCAAACGATACGACATCGACTCGCGGCATTGGGGACAACCCTCTTGGTTGTCCTTGGAGCCTCGTCTGTAGTCGGCGACGAAATACGCATCTGGCCCGAGGCGAACATCGAAGCCGGCGCGGATGTGGTTCGCCTGAAGGACGTGGCGGACATCCGTGGGTACGACGCGCACGAGACCGAACGGATAGCCGAGTTGGTGATTCAAGGTGCCCCGCGCCCCGGCGGGGCGAATCTGGTTCACGCGAGCGACGTTCGCGCCGCATTATCTGAAGCGGAGATCAACCTCGGCGCCACGCGGGTGTTCGGCTCGTCGCGTTGCAAGGTGAATCGACCCCGCCCGCCGCGCCAGGCGCGGGCCCCGTTTCGTGCCCGACGAACTCCAACCCGGCCGCCTCCCAGGCTCAATACCTCCGAGCCTTCACCTGGCGAAGACACCTTGAAAGCACGGCTTCGTGACTACATCCTGGCACGGCTTCCGAACGTGGATGGCCGCATCGAAATCCAGTTCAGCCGAGCGAGCCGCAAAGAGCTGATGATGGGCGGTCCGAAGTACCGGTTCACCATTCGTAGCAAACAGACGCCGTTGCAATTCGGCCTGCTCAGTTTCGATGTAGACATACAGATGGCGGATGCCAGGCCTCGGACCGTCACAATCGTGGCGGATGCGCAGCTCATGCAATACGTCGTCGTCGCCCGGCGGCCCATCAACCATGGCCAGGTGATTACCCAACGGGATCTGAAGCTGGAAGAGCGGGGTTTTTCCCGCTTGTCCGCCGTCGGCCTGTCGGATCTGCCGTCCGCGGTCGGCCTCCAAAGCCGCCGCTTCATTCGCCCCGGCGACATGCTCAAGGCAAAAAACCTGCAGGCCCGCCCGCTCGTCAAGCGTGGGGATGTCGTGAAGATTCTCGTGCAGGGCTTTGGATTGGAAATCAAGACCAGCGGCAAGGCCCAATCGGCCGGGACGCTGGGAGATGTCATTACGGTCCGCCGCAATGGAACCCGGCGGAAGCAGGACTTGATTGACGCGGTCGTAGCCGGTCCGGGACTCGTGACCTATGGCCATGATCAGCAATTGGCTCGCCGGTGAAAGGAAACGAATAGAGATGCGTCTGATTTTCGTGATTCTGATTGCGACGATAGGCCCGACCAGTTGGGTGTTGGGGCAGAGTTCATCCCTGTTCAGATCCCATCGCGCCCTGCAGCAGGCCCGGTTGGCCGCCACCACGCAGCCAGCTTCCAACGGCGCGCTGCGGGCGAACGCGGGGGTCACGGCCCGGCCCAACTCGCAGCGCAACGAGATACTCACTCGTATGTCGCTGACTGCCGTCAGCCCGCCGGAGCCGACGGTCATCAAGGTGAATGATCTGATCGGCGTGATCGTTCGCCATCGTTACCGTGCTGAGACGGACGCATCGATGGAGCAGGACAACGAATGGAAGCTCACCGCGAAACTCGATGCCTGGTTTCGCATTCATGATCAAAAGCTCGCGCAACAGCTCTTCCGGGGAGGAAAGCCCGAAGTGAAGTTCAAAAACAAGAGCGAGGTTGATAACGAGGGTGCTACCGACCGGAGCGACATTCTGGAAACCCGCATGATGGGCAAGGTGATTGATGTCAAACCGAATGGCAACCTCATCATTATCGCGGCGTACTCGATCGGTACAGATATGGATACACAGACCCTGGTTTTAAGCGGTGAAATCAACAGTCGGGATATCAAGCCCGATCGAACCGTGACGAGCGACAAGATATTCGATCTGAAAATCGGAACAGCCTCTCACGGCGCCGTTGTGGACACAGTCAAACGCGGCTGGTTCAAGGAGTTGTTGGATAAAATGAAACCGTTTTGAGGAATACATCAAAACACGGACTACATAAACAAAGATCTGTGGCACCGGTTTCCAACCGGTGAAATAAATCTGTGGCACCGGTTTCCAAC